>DASSQC010000001.1:0-3515 GCA_035702705.1 Burkholderiaceae bacterium
ACCTCGGTCCAGGGCACCAGACGCTGCACCCCCTCGCCCAGGATTGAGACCCCAGCTGGGCCGATGGAGACCTCCACGCTCACGCGCCGCGTGGACCGGCCGTCGAGATAGGCGGCAGCAATGCGGTGCATGGTTTGCCTACAGGCCGATGTCGAAGTCCATCAGATCGGCCATGCCCTCGCCCGTGGCGTTGGCCTGGCTCTGCGTGTCGGCCACGAAATCGTCCAGCGATCCATCCGGGAGCAGGGTCAGATGCTCTGCACGCAGACGCGCCCAGCGCACGGCGGCAAACGGGATGAACAGGCCGAGCGTGCAGACAATGCCCAGCAGGTTGGTCACGCCCACGAAGGCGGCGCGGCCCAGCGGCACGCGCGCCTCGAAGGTGTGATCGCCCAGTGCGGTGTGGTTCCAGGTGGTGTTGAAGAGCATGGCCTGCATGATGGGCCCGATGGCCATGAATGCGAGGTAGATGCCCAGGATCAACAGGATCGGCAGGAAGGCCATCGCCGCGCCCGCCGGCTCACCACGCTTTGCAGCCGCGAAGATCGCGCCGAACACCACGGCGGTCACGATGCCGCCAATGATCAGGACCACGAAGGGCACCAGGTAGGCCTTGTAGAACTCCGTGGCACAGTTGCTGAACTTGAAGCCGGTGGCGCCGAAGCGGGCATTGTTGTGCTGCCACTTCTTGATCTGGTGGTGCGCAAACGGCAGCATCAGATAGAGCGTGACGGCGGCGAGAATCGGCCAGAGCAGGAAGGTCTTGTAGGCCTGGCCCGCGCTGCTGCCGAAACCGAAGCGCACCCCGCGCCAGCTGGAGTTCCAGGCACGGAATTGCAGGCTCTTCCAGAGCAGCCAGGGCAGGATGGCGGCCATGCCCAAGAGCGCGACGATGGCCAGATCCGGGCTCCAGTGCAGCAGCACGTTGTAGACGACGAACAGACCGAAGGCGATCACGCGGCCCTTCAGAATCGAAATCGGATTGCCGTGATACTCGAAGCTGGAGCCGGCCACGAGCGTGTTGTTGTAGAAGTATTTGGTGCGCCGCACCTTGGCCCAGGCCGAGTAGATGCCGATGGTGATGATCGTCAGCAGCAGGTTGACGATCCAGATCCGGAAGTATTCGCTGCCGCTGCCCGTGAACTCGAAGCGCTCCGGGCGCGGCGTGAACGCGGGCCCGGCTGCCGGCTGGACCACGGGCGCAGGCTCGGCGCGTGGCAGCATCGGTTCAGTGGGCGGAAAGGAAGAATCATTACCTTGCGACATCAGACCCCCCTGCGGGCTGCTTCTTGTTGGATGACTGGATGGCTGCGCACTGCGAGCCGCGGCGCAGCGTATCAAAGCAGCCGCCGCGCGACGCACGAGGGCATGCTCAGTTTCGGTGATGCCGCCACAGCGACACCGGGGCGGATGAAATGGGCTCGCGAGCGGCAGATCCTGGCCGCTCTGGCGCTGCTGTGTGTCGGGGCGGGGGCGCTGGCCGCAGACCCGCCCACCGAGGGTCCGCGCCTGAGCGGCCGCGTGATGAAGGTGCTCGATGGCGACACCTTCAGTTTCTCCACCACCGCGCGCGAGCGCTTCGTGGTGCGGTTCAACGCCATCGACACGCCCGAGCAGCTGCAGCGCGGCGGCGCCGAGGCCACCCGCGCCCTGCGCGAGCTGCTGCGCGCCAAGCCCGTGAGCGTGGCCTGCTACAAGCGCGACGAGCGCGAGCGCCGCATCTGCCGCGTGTTCAATGCCAAGGGCGATGTGGGCCTGCAGATGGTCGAGCTCGGTGCCGCCTGGCACTTCCGCCGTTTCGAGAGCGAACAGACCCCGGCCGAGCGCGCCGCCTACCGCGCCGCCGAAGACCGCGCCCGCGCCGCCCGCCGCGGCCTGTGGGCCACGCCCAAGCCCATGCCCCCCTGGGACTGCCGCGAGCGCCTGCGCAACATGGAGCGCTGCGGGTGAATCCGCGCAGGCCATCCCGCGTTCTCGCGTGCTGCATGAGGCTTCGCAAGGCATGTACCTGAAGAGGCGCTTGTGGTGCGGATCTTCAGGCCCATGCCTTGGAGAATGGCTTCAGACAAGCGGGACTGGGCATCTGCCTTGCGCAGAGGGCCGCCGGATCGCCAGCCGCAACCCAGGATTCGTCGCGCCTAAAGAAAAACCCCGCCGAAGCGGGGTTTGTTCTTGGCGGGCTGGATGCATCCAACCCGGCTGAGGATTTCGGGCGGTCGGCTAGGCGGGTTCGCGCAGACAGTACGAGTAGTACGGCAAGCGAACCCAACGACGCCGGGCGCCCGAAAGACCAGCCGGTGATTACATGTCCATGCCCATGCCGCCCATGCCACCCATGCCGCCGGGCGCAGCAGCCGGCTTGTCTTCCGGCAGCTCGCCGACCATGCAGTCGGTGGTCAGGATCAGCGCAGCGACGGAGGCTGCGTTCTGCAGGGCGGTGCGGGTGACCTTGGTGGGGTCCAGCACGCCTTGCTCGACGAGGTCACCGTACTGGCCGGTGGCGGCGTTGTAGCCAAAGTTGCCCTTGCCATCCAGCACCTTGGCCACGACCACGCTGGCTTCGTCGCCGGTGTTGGCAACGATGGTGCGCAGCGGGGACTCCATGGCGCGCAGCACGATCTGGATGCCGGCGTCCTGGTCGTCGTTGTCGCCCTTGAGGTCCTTGATGGCCTGCTTGGCACGCAGCAGTGCCACGCCGCCGCCGGGGACGATGCCCTCTTCCACTGCAGCGCGGGTGGCGTGCAGGGCGTCTTCGACGCGGGCCTTCTTTTCCTTCATTTCCACTTCGGTGGCAGCACCGACGCGGATCACGGCCACACCGCCGGCCAGCTTGGCGACGCGCTCCTGCAGCTTTTCGCGGTCGTAGTCGCTGGTGGCTTCCTCGATCTGCACGCGGATCTGCTTGACGCGGGCTTCGATGTTCTTGGGGTCGCCGGCGCCGTCGATCAGGGTGGTGTTTTCCTTGGCGATCTCGGCGCGCTTCACACGGCCCAGATCCTGCAGGGTGGCCTTCTCGAGCGTCATGCCGGTCTCTTCCGAGATCACCACGCCGCCGGTCAGGATGGCCATGTCTTCGAGCATGGCCTTGCGACGGTCACCAAAGCCCGGGGCCTTGACGGCGACGGTCTTCAGGATGCCGCGGATGTTGTTCACCACCAGGGTGGCCAGGGCTTCGCCTTCGACTTCCTCGGCCACGATCAGCAGGGGCTTGCCGGCCTTGGCGACCTGCTCCAGCACGGGCAGCAGGTCACGGATGTTGCTGATCTTCTTGTCGTAGAGCAGAACGAACGGGTCGTCCAGCACGGCGACCTGCTTGTCCGGGTTGTTGATGAAGTAGGGCGACAGGTAGCCGCGGTCGAACTGCATGCCTTCGACGACTTCGAGTTCGTCGGCCAGGCTCTTGCCGTCTTCGACGGTGATCACACCTTCCTTGCCGACCTTGTCCATCGCCTTGGCGATCATCTCGCCGATCTCCGCGTCACCATTGGCGGAGAGCGAGCCGACCTGGGCGACTT
>DASSQC010000002.1:0-2463 GCA_035702705.1 Burkholderiaceae bacterium
GAAGTCCGTCCAGGCCACGGCCAGAAAGCCGCCGATCACCACGTAGATCAGCACGGCCAGCGTGCCGATGATCATGCCCGTGGTCTCGCTCATCGCGCCGTTGGTCAGGATGCTGAACACCAGGCCCAGGGCCGTGATCTGCGCGGCCACCCAGCCCAGATAGCTCAGGATGATCGCCACCGAGCAGAACACCTCGACGAATCGCCCGTAGCGATGGCGGTAGTAGTCGCCGATCGTCAGCAGGGTCATCTTGTAGAGCTTGAAGGCGAAGAACAGGCCCACCAGCACCAGGCACATGGATGCACCGAAGGGGTCCTCAACCACTGCCGCCAGACCGCCCTGCACGAACTTGGCCGGAATGCCCATCACCGTCTCGGCGCCGAACCAGGTGGCAAAGGTCGTGGTGACCACCATGACCAGGGGCAGGGAGCGGCCGGCGATCGCGAAGTCGGTCGTGGTCTGGATGCGGCTGCCCGCCCAGACACCCACTGCCAGGGTGCCCAGCAGATAGATGACGACAAACAGGATCAGCGTGGTGTTGATCTCATTGGACATGCTTGGAAGGTCCCTTCAGCCTTGACCGCCCGCTGGCTGACGGGACGGCGTGTGCGCACGCGGTGGCGCGCCGTGATGTTCGATCCTGCAGCACGGCTTGCCGCAGGCGCTGCAATTCCTGCCCGGAGCGATCTGCCGCCCGGCGCGCATCGGCGCGGATTATCGACCAGCCGGCTGGCATTCCGCTGTCAGCCCGCGGCGTCACCTGAACGCCTTCGACAGCAAGCGCCTCAAGGCGCAGGCGCTGCATGCGGTCTGCGCCGCCAGCGCATCCAGCGCTCATGGCCGCCAAAGACGTCCAGCGCATCGGGGCTGGGCTCGTCTTCAAGCAGCACGAAATAGGGTGCGAGCAGGGCGTCCAGGAGCGTCCGGTCGTAGACAAAGGGCGGGCCGCGCGGATGCTCGGGCGCCTGCGGCATCACATAGAAGTAGCCCAGCCGCTCGCCACCGGGCTCGACGAGCCCGGCCACGCGCCAGGCCCAGTCCGTGCGCCGCTCGGGCGGCAGGGCACAGGCAAAGGTGCGCTCATAGATGAAGCGGTAGGGGCCGGGCACGGCAGTGACGTCGAAGAAGTCGGCCTGACGCAGCAACGCCGCCTGCTCAGGCGCCAGGCGGCGGCGCCCGGCGTCCACCGCGGCGTGCGCGTAGTCGATGGCGTCCACCTTGAGGCCGGCAGCCGCCAGCGCGGCCAGCTCGGGTCCCGCACCCGCGCCAGGCACCAGTACTGCTGCGCCCTGCAGGCTGCAGCCCGCTTCGGTCAGCCATCGGGCCAAGCGCTGCGGCATGGCCGCCAGCTGCCAGGGCGTGAAGCCGGCCGCAAATCGCTCGTTCCAGAATGCCGGCTCGGCTGCATTGCGCGTGGTAAACGAGGGCGCCGCAGTGTCGTGCGAAGTGCTCACGTCGGGTCTGTCTAGGCGCCTGCAAGGCAGGCGCTACATGAACTCGCCGCCGTCATGCAGCAGCACCCAGAGGATGTAGAAGGCATAGCCCAGCATGACCGATACGACAACCAGGGCGCCGGCCAGCAGGCTGATCAGCAGATGCAGGCGCGACTGGCTCTTGCGGATGCCGCGCAGGTGTTCGATCAGCAGCGAATCGTCGCGCTCGGGCGGCGGCGCAGACAGGCGTGCGTGGATCAGGCGCGGCAGCTCGGGCAGCATCTGCGCCCACTGCACCGCTTCCTGCTCCAGGCGCTTGCGGAAGCCCTCGGGGCCGACCTGCTGGTTCATCCACTTCTCGAGGATCGGCTTGGCCGTGGTCCAGAGGTCGAGGTCCGGGTCGAGCTGGCGGCCCAGCCCCTCCACATTGAGCAGGGTCTTCTGCAGCAGCACGAGCTGCGGCTGGATGCTGACCTTGAAGCGACGGCTCGCATCGAACAGGCGCAGCAGCACCATGCCCAGGGAGATTTCCTTCAGCGGCCGGTCGAAATAGGGCTCGCAGCAGGCCCGCACCGCCGCCTCCAGCTCCTCGACGCGCGTGTCCTTCGGCACCCAGCCGCTTTCCACATGCAGCGCGGCCACGCGGCGGTAGTCGCGCTTGAAGAAGGCCAGGAAGTTCTGTGCGAGGTAGTGTTTGTCGTACTCCGAGAGCGCACCCATGATGCCGAAGTCGAGTGCGATGTAGCGGTTGCGGTCGCGCTCGCCATAGCCCACGAGGATGTTGCCGGGGTGCATGTCGGCGTGGAAGTAGCCGTCGACGAACACCTGCGTAAAGAAGATCTCCACCCCGTCGCGCGAAAGCTTCTTGAGATCGATGCCCTTGCTGGTCAGCTGTTGCGCATCGGCAATCGGGATGCCATCCATCCACGCCATGGTGAAGACGGTGTCGCGCGTGAAGTCCCAGAACACTTCGGGCACCGCCAGCAGCTCGCCGCGGTGCGTGCCCGGCGGAAAGTTGCGGCGCAGCAGG
>DASSQC010000003.1:0-2795 GCA_035702705.1 Burkholderiaceae bacterium
GGGGCGCTTCGGTGCTGCGGGTCTGTTCGTGATGAACATCGTCGCCGTGGTGAGCTACCCCGGCATCGCGCCCGCCGCACTGCAAGGGCACGTGACCTGGGGCGTGATGCTGGCCACCGTGGCCCTGTTTGGCAGCGGCAAGTTGTCTGTCGACTGGGCGGTGTGCAAGGCCGTGTGGCAACGCATCGGGCTGAAGCAGGCGCGCGCGGTGCTCTGATCTGCGGGCCGGCCACGCTTGTCCCATGCTGCAGGCGGGGTTTCGGCGAGCACTGCTCGCCGCCGCGGAAAGAGGCGCGGAGGAGCAAGCGCGTATCAGCGCGAGCTCCCTGTACCCCTGACCGCTTGTCTGGTGCGGCTCTTCAGCCACTTTGCCCTGGAAAGCCGCATGAATTCTTGGTCGAGCGATTCATTCCCGGGCTTGATCAGGCCTCGCGCAGCGCGTCCACAATCTTGAGCTTGCTCGCCCGCCGTGCCGGCAGGAAGCCGCCGACCAGCCCCATCACCAGCGAAAAGATCAGCGTCTGCACCACGATGCTCGGCGTGAGCACGAAGCCGAAGGCGATCTCGGCGAAGGTGCTGAAGTTGACCGTGGAGAGACTGAAATTCTGCATCAGGCTCGCGCCCAGCAGGCCGATCAGCCCGCCCACCAGACTCAGCAGCAGGCTTTCGATCAGGAAGGCGATGAGCACCGCGCTGCGCCGGAAGCCCAGTGCGCGCAGGGTGCCGATCTCGCCCACACGCTGCGCCACGGTGGCGAACATGGTGATCATGGCGCCGACGATCGCGCCGATCGAGAAGATCACCGAGATCGTCAGGCCCAGCACGCGGATGAAGGTGGCCAGGGCCTCGGACTGTTCGCTGTAGAACTGCTGCTCGCGCTTCACATCGAGCTGCAGGCGCGGGTCGTTGTCCAGCGCCGCCTTCACGCGGTCGAAGTCGTCCGGGTCCGCCAGGCGAAAGATCACGGTGGAAAAGGACAGACGCCGAAAGCCCTGCATCATCTGCTCGGCATCGCCCCAGACCTCGCTGTCAAAGGCCGTCTTGCCGCCATCCATCACGCCCACCACCACCCAGTCGCGCCCGGCAAAGCGCAGGGTCTCGCCGATCCCGGCACCGGAAAAGCCGGCCGCAATCGAGCTGCCGGCCACGATCTCGTTGGTGCCCGGGCGGAACATGCGGCCTGCGGTGATGCGCACCTGCGGGCGCAGCGCAGCACCCAGCGGGCCGATTCCGCGCACCGTGACGTTGCTGGGCTTGCCGGTGTTGCGCCGCTCCAGATTGATGACGACCACCGGCTCCTTGGACACCAGGCGCTGGCCGGTGCCATCGGTGGCAATGCCGCTGCTGCTCTCCACGATCGATGCCGACACGCGATCGATGCCCGAGGAGATCTCGCTGCCGCTGCCCTTGCGGATGACGATGACGTTGTCCGGCTGCCCGGTGGCCACCAGCGTGGCCTTGATGCCCTCGCTCATCATCAGCACCGTGGCAAACACATAGACCACCAGCGCCAGGCCGATGGCCGTGAGCGCCGTGGTCACGCGCCGCACCCAGAGGTTGCGCGCGATGTAGGAGAAGGGCACCTGCTTCACGTGCAGCCGCCTCGGTGTTCAGGCCACATGCCGCAGCCCGCCCACGATGTCGATGCGCGCCATCTTCCAGGCGGGCCACGCCGCCGCGATCAGGCCGACCACGACCGCCGCGCCCACCTGCAGCAGCACGGTGGTGTCGCTCACCGCCACCACCGGGAACAGGTTGCCGCTGGCCTGCTTGAAGCCCGCGGCCAGCGGATAGGTCGCAAGAATGCCGATGGCCCCGCCGATCAGCGCAATCAGCAGGCTCTCGCCGAACAGCAGGCGCACCACGAAGCCCGGCTGGAAGCCCAGGGCCTTGAGGGTGGCGTACTCCGCCGTGCGTTCACGCGCCGTCATGGTCATGGTGTTGGCCATGACGGCCAGGATGATGACCAGGATCACGTAGCTCACGGCCGACACCGCCAGCAGGATCTGCTCGCTCATCGACACGAAGGAGAGCTGGAAGGCCTGCTCGGTCTCGGTGAGGGTTTCGCCCTGGGAGTTCTTGAAAATGGCATCGACCCGCTGCGAGACGAGGGCCGCGTCATCCGGGTTGGCAATGCGCACCACATAGGCGCCCACCTGATCGGCCGCGCGGCTGTTGCCGCTCTTGCGCACGGTTTCGCTCAGGTACTTCCAGTGGAAGAAGAAGCGCGAGGTATCGGTCTTGGCGTCGGCCCCCTCGTAGATGGCGCGCAGGGTGAAGGTCCAGGTGCCGGGGTAGATGGTGCCGCGCAGGGCGATCTGGTCGCCCACCTTCCAGCCGTAGGTGTCGGCCAGCTTGCGGCCCGCCACCGCGCCCTGCCGGTCCAGCAGGAAGGCCCGGCGCTCGCCCTCGTTGAAGATGAACTCCGGGTAGAGATTGATGTAGCTCTCCGGGTCCACGGCAAACTGCGGGAAGAAGTTGCGCTCGCTGCCGTACACGCCGCCAAACCAGTTGGACCAGCTCACGCCGGTCACGCCGTCCACCCCGCGGATGCGCTCCGCGTACGACAGCGGCAGCGGAAACACCAGCGACACGGCATTGCGCGTGACCAGACGCACGCTGGAGGTGGCATCCGCCCCGGCATACCAGGCGTCGATGATGGTGCGCAGAAAGCCGAAGGCCGCGATCGCCACCACCAGACCCACCATGGTCAGCAGGGTGCGCAGCTTGTGGCGAAAGGCGTTCTTGAGCAGCAGCTTGAACATGAACATGGTTCAGTGCCCTCGATCCGGAAA
>DASSQC010000004.1:0-2848 GCA_035702705.1 Burkholderiaceae bacterium
ATAGTTGCGCCGCACACTCTGCCGCACCTGGGCCATGTCGCGCAGGCCGATTGCCGCAAGAAACCCGGTTGCAAGCGTGAGCGCAAACAGCCAGAACTGGAACCCCACGACGGCAAGCCAGGCCGCGCCAGTCAAGGCCAGCAATACACAGAGCCAGAAGGTCAGATAGCGAAGCTGGAACATGCGGTCGCCCGATGAAGTGATCGGCCGATTAGACGCAAAAGCCCCGCAAACGCCAAGGTTTGCGGGGCTTTGGGTTCCGTAGAACAGCATGGCGGACGCCCTGCTGTTCGCAGCTTGCGACTTACTTGCTGAGCGCCGCCTTGACCTTGGCCGAGACCATGCCCATGTCGGCCTTGCCGGCCAGCGCGGGCTTCACGATGGCCATGACCTTGCCCATGTCCTGCGGCCCGGCTGCACCGGCCTGGGCCACGGCTGCGGCGACGGCGGCTTCGACCTCGGCTTCGCTCATCTGTTCGGGCAGGTACACCGCGAGCAGATCCAGCTCGAACTTCTCCTTGGCGGCCAGATCCGGCCGGCCGCCCTGCTCGTAGGCCGTGATCGAGTCCTTGCGCTGCTTGATGAGCTTCTCGACCAGGGCCAGTACATGCGCATCGGTCAGTTCGATGCGCTCGTCGACTTCCTTCTGCTTGAGCGCGGCCGTCAGCATGCGCAGCGCGGTGAGCTTGTCGCTCTCCTTGTTGCGCATGGCGGTCTTGACGTCGTCATTGATGCGGTCTCTCAGGCTCATGGCATGTCCTTGACTTGAATCGGGAGGGTCCAGAAACGACAAACCCGCGCAGAACGAGCATGCGCGGGTTTGGCGGCGATGGCTGTGAAGAATCAGTACATCTTCTTCGGCAGCATCTGGCTGCGAATACGCTTGTAGTGGCGCTTGACGGCAGCAGCCTTCTTGCGCTTGCGCTCCGCAGTCGGCTTCTCATAGAACTCGCGAGCGCGCAGTTCAGTCAGAAGACCCAGCTTTTCAATGCCCCGCTTGAAACGGCGCAACGCGGTTTCGAACGGCTCATTTTCCTTGACGCGAACGATCGGCAAAACAATCACCCCCTTAGAGCCCTCAACTATATCACGCTTCGGGGATTGCCGCACCGCATCAAGTGGCGCGTGGCGGCAGGGCCGAATCGCGCCGCTTGAAGTCCCTGAGCCGGAAGCCGAGCAGCGCCAGCATCGCGAAGTAGGTGGCCGCGCCGGCCAGCACCATGGCCAGCACTCGCCCGGCCCGGTCCCACTTGGCCGATTTCAGCGCGGCCCAGTCCACACCCTGACCCATGAACCAGAGCACGGCGCCCATCGCAGCCAGCGCCAGCATCAGCTTGACCAGGAACACGAACCAGCCCGCCTCCGGCCGATAGGCTCCACTGCGGCGCAGCCCGACATAGAGCAGACCCGCATTGAGCATGGCGCCCAGGCTGATCGATAGGGCCAGGGCCACGTGCGAGAGATAAGGCACAAGCAACAGGTTCATGAGCTGCGTGGCAATCAGCACGATCACGGCCACCTTGACCGGCGAGCGCATGTCCTGCCGCGCATAGAAGCCGGGCGCGAGGATCTTGACCAGGGTGAAGCCCACCACGCCGATGGAATAGGCCTGCACGGCCAGTGCCGTCTGGATCATGGCGGCGTCGCTGAACTTGCCGTTGTGAAACAGCAGCGCGGTCAGCGGCTGGGCCATCAGCGCCAGGGCCAGCCCGGCCGGCAGGCCGAGTAGCAGGGTCAATCTCAGCCCCCAGTCGATCAGGCCGTTGTAGCCGGCGCTGTCGTTGGCCGATGCAGCGCGCGTCAGACTCGGCGTCAGCACGACGCCGAGCGCCACGCCCAGCAATGCGTTCGGGAATTCGAGCAGCCTGTCCGCGAGCGTGATCCAGGTGACCCGCCCTTCGCCGAGGTGAGTAGCGATCTGGGTATTGATGATCAGGCTGAGCTGCGCCACGGACACGCCGAGCAGCGCCGGCGCCATTTGCGACAGCACACGCTTCACACCGGCATAGCCGAACGCCGAGCCCGGAGACTTGAGGAGCGCCGGCCCCAGCTTCAGCTGCCTCAAGCCCCACCAGACAGCAGCGAGCTGCAGTACGCCACCGATCATCACTGCGATGGCCACGCCGTAGATGGGCCGCGCCATGAACTGCGGCGCAAGCCAGATGCCGACGATCACGGCCACATTCAGCAGCACCGGCGTGGCGGCGGCCAGCATGAACTTGCGCCATGTGTTGAGCACCGCAGCGCCCAGCGCCACCAGCGCCATGCATGCGATGTACGGAAACATGATTCGCGTCATGACTGTGGCGTCATCGAAATTCGACCCGGACAGACCCGACCCGATTGCGTACACCAGCAAGGGGGCGCCGATCACGCCCAGCACGCTCGTCACGCCGACCGCCCAGAGCATGGCTGCCGCCACGTGGTCGATCAGCGCCTTGGCCGCTGCATCGCCTTCGCGGGTACGGATATCACCCAGCACAGGAACAAAGGCCTGCGAGAACGCGCCTTCGGCAAACAGGCGCCGCAGCAGGTTGGGCAAGCGGAACGCAACATTGAACGCGTCCGTGATGGCGCTCGCGCCAAACGCGCTGGCCAGGAGCATTTCCCGCAACAAGCCGGTGATGCGGGATGCAAAGGTCCAGGAACTGACGGACAGAGCGGCTCGGAGCAGATTCACGCGAGAAGTTTCATTAGTTGCAACCAACGGCGGGGGGCGGCGGTGTACCGACTGGAACCCCCAGCCGGAACCGGTACGCAGGCGCATTTCGAATCGCCGCTTGACCGCCCGTAGCCTCGGTGCACATCCTTGCGCCAGAGGCAGAAAAGGCTTATAGTCTAGGGCTTT
>DASSQC010000005.1:0-3140 GCA_035702705.1 Burkholderiaceae bacterium
CTGGTGAAAGTCATGCTGCCCGCGGATCGAGCCGTGCGCGCGCTGGGGTTGATCGGCAGCATCGAAGCGCTCGCCCCGGCGCTCGCGCCCATCGTCGGTGCAGGCTTGCTGCTCTTCGGTGGGTGGCAGGCTTCGTTCGACGTGCTCGCTGCCCTTGCAGCGCTGCTGTTCGTTGCGATGGTCGCGCGCGGCCCGCTGCCACAGACCGGGCGCCGTCCCAACGGCAGCTACGCGGCATTGCTTCGCGATACCACGTTCCTGCGCTACGCGTTGAGCCAGGCCCTCGTCCTCGGTGGCCTGCTCACCTTCGTCTTCGGCATGCCGGCCGTGTTCGTCCGTGTCATCGGTGGAACGCTGACCGACTTCATCGTAATGCAGGGGGTCGGCATCGTGACCTTCATCGCAGCAGCCAACGTTACCAGCCGAGCCGTGGCGAACTATGGCGCGGAGAGGGTCATCACCTTCGGAACCGCGTTGGCGCTCGCCGGTGCAGCAGGCCAGTTCACCTATGCCTTGGCCGGTGGCGGATCCGCGCTCGTCATCGCTGCGCTATTCATCCCCGTCAATTCGGGGCTGGGCCTGCGCGGGCCGCCGGGCTTCTACCGTGCGGTGCTCGCTGCGCACGGAGACGACGCTCGCGGGTCCGCGCTGGTCATTCTCTTCATTCTCGGCATCACCGCAGTCGGAACGGTTCTGGTGTCTCCTTGGATCGGGCTCGGCGTCGCTCCTCTCGCCGGCATGGCGCTGGCTTTCCACGTGATGGCGCTGCTGAGCCTCGTGTGGCTGCCGCGCCTTGCGCCGGAGCCGGCGCAAGCCTGAAGAACGCTCCCCGTGCTTCAGCTCTCACTCCTTTCCGGAAGAACCGCCATGCAAGTCCTGACCGGCCGCTGCCTCTGCGAGGGTGTCGAATACAGGATCGAGGGAGAGCTCGGTCCGATCTTCAACTGCCATTGTTCGCGATGCCGACGCTGGCACGGCGCCGCCTTCCGGACCCGGGCCTCCATCAAGTCGTCACAGTTCTCCTGGGTGAAGGGACGTGACCTGGTCAAGTCCTACCACTCGTCCGAGTTCACGGCGAAGCACTTCTGCGGGGTCTGCGGCTCGAACCTCGTCAGTACCTACGACAACGACCCGGAGCGGATGAGCCTGCCGCTCGGCGGCCTCGATCAGGCCCCGAGTAACAAGCCTGAAGGTCACTTCTTCGTGGGCTCGAAAGCACCCTGGTTCGACATCACGGATGGCCTGCCACAGAACGATACGTGGCCGGGTTCTCGGGAGGTGGTTCGCACGACAAGCGGCGAGGCGCCAGCGTCCTGACGAACGCGCCGACCTCGTGCGCGATGGCTGCAGGTTGGTCTTCGGGCAGGAAGTGCTTGCCGGCACCGATGTTGACCACCTTCAGGTTTGAGAGCCGCTCGCGTGCTCGATCGACCGTGGCCGGGGTGACCACCATGCCGGGGCTGGCCGTCAGCAGCAGCTTCGGCGTTGCCGAACGTTCCAAGGCGCGTGCGGCTCGGTCGATCAAGTCCACGGCATCGCCCTTGCCGCGCGACGGCGGTACCAGCACGCCTGCGTTGATTCCGTGCAGCCAGACTTGGCGCCGTTGAGTGGGGTCGCGCCACGGGTCCGCGTACCGGGCGATTTCGTCAGCGCTGAGTTGACGCAGTACGCCTGAGCGCAGGAACCGTGCAACAGCGGTGTTGTCTCCGACGATGGCTCGCTCGGCAAGCCAAGGCCAGCGGGCGAGACGCATCATGAGCCGCGACGACATCGGCAATGCTTTCCAGCCCACTTTCATCGGCAGGAAGAAGCCCTCCATCATCACGATGCCGGGAACGCGGTCTGGATGACGCGCAGCCCATTGCAGGGCCACAAGAAGGCCCAGGTCCAGCGCAACGAAGATCGGCTCGTGGATGCCGAGTGCGTCCAGCGTCGCGTCCAGCACGTCGGTGAGCGCGGCGAGATCGCCCTGTCTTTCGATCGGTTCTGAACTGCCGAAGCCGGGCAGGTCGATGGCGGTCGTCCTGCTCTCCCCGGCGAGCGCGGGTTGCACATGACGCCACAGGTAGGCGTGAGTCGGCAGGCCGTGCAGCAGCACGATGTCGCGCCCGTGATGGCCTTGCGTGACGACGTGTATGCGCGTGCGGCCGACCTGGATGTTGCGATGAGATGCAGCGTCTGTGTCCATGGGAAGGGTCGCAACGCTGCCGCTTCGGCAGCCGTTCGTGGTGCTCGCGCATGGGACCGATCAGGCGAGACCGTGCCTGCACGCAGTTCTCAGTCTTCTCAGTATGGCGGGCTTCAGGAGGCGGTTGCCGGTTCTCTCAATCGGCGAGGGAGGTCATGCGCAGGTATGGGGTGACCTCGGTCCAGCCCTGAGGGAATCTGCGCGCCAGTTCGTGCGGGTCCTGCAGTGACGGCACGATCACGACCGGATCACCCGGTTGCCAGTCGCCCGGCGTGGCGACGCTGTGGTGGTCCGTGAGCTGCAGCGAATCGATCACCCGGAGGATCTCGCCGAAGTTGCGGCCCGTGCTCGCGGGATAGGTGATGATGAGGCGGATCTTCTTGGCCGGGTCGATCACGAACAGCGATCTCACCGTCAGCGTGCTACTGGCATTGGGGTGGATCATGTCGTAGAGCGCACTGACCTTGCGATCCTCGTCGGCGATGATCGGAAATCCGACCTGCACGCCTTGAGTGCGGTTGATGTCCTCCACCCAACTGACATGGCTGTCCACCGGGTCGACCGACAAGGCGAGGGCCTTCACCCTGCGCATCGCGAACGCTTGTTCGAGCCGGGCCGTGAGGCCGAGTTCGGTGGTGCAGACCGGGGTGAAGTCCGCAGGGTGCGAGAAGAGCACGCCCCATTGGTCACCCAGCCAGTGATGGAAGCGGATCAGTCCATGCGTGGAGTGTTGCTCGAAGTCGGGGGCGGTGTCGCCCAGACGCAGCGAAGACATGTGTTGGCCCTCTTGATCAAGCGCGGGTCGCGCGAACGGAAGGGCTCCACTATGGAAGCGCCTGGCAACCCATGCATGTCACCGGCGAGCCGCTTTGTATCGCCCTTGTAGCCGATCCAGAATCGAACGCTTGGTTGCCGAACAACCTTGGCGATGGTTCAGCATGTTCGTTGGGTC
>DASSQC010000006.1:0-2797 GCA_035702705.1 Burkholderiaceae bacterium
AATCGCGGGCGCAGCGCTGCTCGCGGCAGCCGCAGCCGGCTGCGCGGGCAGGGCCGGCACCACCCGGGTATAGCCCTGGCCGCTCAGCACGCGCACCGGCTCGCCAATCGCAAAGTTGAGCTTGCCCGGCACCACCACCGACATGATCTTGCCCGTATCGAGGCGGACCGACATTTCCGTGGCATCGATCTGGCTCAGGCGATCCTCGACCACATTGCCGACGATGGCCCCGGCAATGCCGAACAGGCCGGCATTGATGCTCGCGCCCCGGCCCTTGCCGATGCCGCCGCCCAGACCGCCGCCGGCCGAGGCGCCGAGCAAGGCGCCCACGCCGCTGCCCTCACCCTGGATGCGCACGTGGCGAAAGGCGAGGATGGTACCGGCCTCTTCGGTCTGGCG
The DNA here is from genome assembly GCA_035702705.1 of Burkholderiaceae bacterium. Lineage (GTDB taxonomy): Bacteria > Pseudomonadota > Gammaproteobacteria > Burkholderiales > Burkholderiaceae_C > Piscinibacterium. The sequence goes on from DASSQC010000006.1 coordinate 400, forward strand.
CTGCATGAGCTCGTGGCGGCTGTATTGATCATTGGCCGGCACGCTCATGCAGCCGGTGGTGAACAGGACGCTGGCGACCGCGGCGAGGGCCAGCACGGGACGAACGACTTGGGGATACATGGTGGACTCCTTCAGGCGGATGGAAAACAGGCTGTGCAATGACATGCGGATCGGACCGCAGGGGCGGTGGCCGCCGGGGGGCAGCGCACCGCCCCCGTGCTTGGGGGCGAACCGGCTCAGAAGCGGTAGCGCGCGCCGACGGTGAAGCTGTGCGCGGCTTCCTTCTCGCCGTCCAGCGACAGGCGGCGCCAGTCGTAGCCGGCCGTCAGGCCGAGCTGCGGGCTGAGCGCATAGTTCACGCCCACGCCGACCACGGGCGTGGTCTTGCGCTCGGAGACGCTGTCGCTGCCCAGACCGGGCACGCTCACGGTGCCGGTGGTCTTCATCGAGGCCACGCCGAGCTTGGCGTAGCCCGAAAGGCCGTTCATTTCCGGCGTGTGCGCCAGACCGGCGACTTCAATGCCGGTGCTCTTGAACTTGCCGTTGATGGCACCGAAGGGCGGCTGGTTGACGGACGCCTTCACGCCACGAAAGTCCACGTAGCTGCCTTCCAGGCTGAAGGTCTCGTTCAGGCGCTTGCCGATCGTCAGGCGGCTGGTGGTGCCCGTCTTGTCGCAGCTGGTCGTGCCGCTGCAGTCGATGTTGACGCGGCCGGCGCCGAGGTCCACCCCGGCGTACCAGGGATCGGCGTCCTTGGCGCTTGCGTTGCCTGCAACACCTGCAAAGGCGAAGGCGATGGCGGCGGTGAGCTGGGCGATGGTGAGTTGCTTGGATTGCATGGAAGTGCTCCTGGGTAAATGACCCGCCGGGTTGGCGGCGTCGGTGGAGGCACTTTGCGCAATCGCGGCCAAAACCTCGTCCGAGGCGTTCGGATCGGACGTCCGGGCGTCTGAATGCATCGTTCGGACGCCACAGGCCCGCAACGTCCGGGCAGGCTTCTCGCTTGTCTGGTGCGGGTTTTCGGGCAATTTGGCCTGAAAAAGCGCTTGAATGCTGGATGCGTGAATGAGAACCCAGCATTGATGCGGCTTTTCAGGCAATTTTGCGCCTTTCACAGCGACAGCAGCGCGTGAACCGCCCCAACTTCAATGCAAGCCGCTTCGCCCTCATCAGCCCGGCCGGGCAGTTGCATTGCATGCAAGAACCACCGGTCTCATGACAGCTGCTGTCAGTGAGCTCGCGCACACTCGCATGTCACCCCTTGCCCAGCCCGCCAGCCCCGCCATGCCGCTGATCGAGATCTCGCACTCCGTGGTCGAACGCGCACTCCACGCCGCTCGGACCCGGTTTTTCGACGCCGGGTTCGACACCGATTTCATGACCCGGGTGGCCGAGGATGCCGGGCTGCAGCTCAGCGAGCTTGCGCGGCACTTCGGGAATGGGCACGGCCTGATGCGTGCGGTGATTGAACGGGAAGCCGATGCCATCCGGATCGGCCTGCCCCTGCTGCCGCGCAGCGAGGCCGAGTACTGGCAGACCGTCATCGCCTACGGCACCAACCTTCTGGGTCTGCTGAACCGGCCCGAGGTCATCGCCCTGGACCGGTTGCTGCACGCGCAGGCCCAGCGCGACGACCTGCTGGGCGCCGTGTTCTTTGAGTGCACCTACGGCCGCTGCCTGCTCGAGATTGCCGAGATGCTGGCCTTCGGCCAGGCGGCCGGCTTCATCCGGGACGACACCTCAGCCGAACAGCTGGCGGAAATGCTGCTTGCCGCCTGGGAAGGCATGGCCTTCCCGCGCGCACGGCTGGGTGTCAGCCCTTGCCCCTACCCCGAGCCCGAGCGCTGGAGCACCCTGTGCGTGCACACCCTGTTCAGGGGGCAGGTGTGGTGAGCCCGCTCATCGGGCCTGGGCCAGCTTGAAGACGCTCACGGCATCGACCAGGTTCTGCGCCTGGGTGCGCAGACTTTCGGCGGCGGAGGCGCTTTCCTCGACCAGGGCGGCGTTCTGCTGGGTGACCTGATCCATCTGGCTGACCGCCTGGCCGACCTGGCCCACGCCGTTGCTCTGTTCGACGGAGGCGGCGCTGATCTCGCCGACAATGTCGGTCACGCGGCGGATGGCGCCGACGACCTCGCCCATGGTCTGGCCGGCCTCGTCCACCAGCACCGCGCCCTGCTCGACGCGCTCGACGCTCGTGCCGATCAGGCTCTTGATCTCGCGTGCGGCCTCGGCGCTGCGATGTGCGAGGGTGCGCACCTCGGTGGCCACCACGGCAAAGCCGCGGCCCTGCTCGCCGGCACGCGCGGCTTCGATGGCTGCGTTCAACGCCAGGAGATTGGTCTGGTCGGCTACTTCGCGGATCACCTGGACGATGCCGGTAATGCGCTGGGAATGT
>DASSQC010000007.1:0-4378 GCA_035702705.1 Burkholderiaceae bacterium
CTTGTGGGTCTTGCCGTCACCTGCGTGGTGGTGGGTTGGTTGATGGCGCATTTCTATGACGACATCGTCAAGGCCATCTGGAATCGCAAGGACATTCCCGAGGACGAGATCGTCGTCATGTCGGTGACTGCCTCGGTGATCCTGGCCTGGGTCCTGGCCGTGTTCAACAAGTTTCTCAAGCTGGGTCTGCTGTCCAAGCTGGCCGAGCGCGTGACCTTTGTGCTGATTCCGCCGCTGGCGCTGATCTTCCTCGTACTGGGCACGATCTTCCTGGGCATTGCCACGCCCACCGAAGGCGGCGCCATGGGTGCGGTGGGTGCGTTGCTGATGGCGTTCTCGCGCCGGCGCCTGGACAAGAAGCTGATGATCCAGGCCCTGGACACCACCACCAAGCTGTCCTGCTTTGTGCTGTTCGTGCTCGTGGGTTCCACGGTGTTTGCACTGACCTTCCAGGGCATCGACGGCCCCGAGTGGGTCAAGCACCTGTTCGACAAGGTGCCGGGCGAACAGATCGGCTTCCTGATCGTGGTGAACGTGCTGATCTTCATCCTCGGCTGCTTCATCGACTTCTTCGAGATCAGCTTCATCCTGCTGCCCCTGCTCAAGCCGATCGCCGAGAGTCTGAACATCGATCTGGTGTGGTTCGGCGTGATGATTGCCATGAACCTGCAGACGAGCTTCCTGACGCCACCCTTCGGCTTTGCGCTGTTCTATCTGCGCAGCGTGGCCCCGGCCAAGGACTACACCGACAAGGTGACCGGCCAGACGATTCCGGCCTTCACCACCTCGGATATCTACAAGGGCTCCGTGCCCTACATCCTGATCCAGTTGTTCATGGTCGGCGTGATCATGTTCTTCCCGCAGATCGTGACGGAGCATGTGGAGAAGGCCGTGAAGGTCGACGAGTCCACGCTCAAGCTGGAGATTCCGGTGGAGCAGGGCCTGCCGGTGCCGGGCGAGGAACCCAAGCCTGCAGACCCCAACGCACCCAAGACGGATGCTGGCGGCATGCCGCTGCCACCGCCGGATGCGCCGACCGACGACCCGGCCAAGCTCCTGCAGCAGAAGAAGGACGACGGCAAGGTGAGCCAGCCCAAGCCCTGAGGCGCCTGCGGGCGGGCAGTGCCCCGCCCGCGCTCACGTGGACGCCCGGCCCAGTGCCGGGCGTTTTGCCTTGAAGGTTGCGGAGCGTCGCGTGCAGCCAGCGTGGCTTGAATGAGCTCGTGGCCGATATCGAACGATGGCTGGGGCCAGAACTTGCCGGAAGGCCCGCCAGAAAAGCGGAAAGCCCCGGTGCTGCAAGCTGGAATTTTGGGCCGAATATGAAAAAACCCGGCCGAAGCCGGGCTCTGAACGCAGGCTGAAGCGAATCAGCGCACGTTGCGCGACATGAAGGTGTCGAAGGTCTGCTCGCCGAAGCGGAACCACGCGATCATGTCGTTGCGGGCGCGGAAGTAGTCGTCGCCGATCTTCTTCCAGTCCGGGTTCTTGGCGGCGAGTTCGGCGTAGAACTCGTTGGCGGCCTTGAACGCGGCTTCCATGATGGGCGCGGGCATCGGGCGCAGCTGGGTCTTGTTGGCCACCAGGCGCTTGAGGGCCTGCGGGTTGCGCAGGTCGTACTTCGCCTGCATGTCCACGTGGGCGTGGCTGGCAGCTGCCTCGACGATGGTCTGCAGGTCCTTGGGCAGGGCAGCCCAGGCCTTGCTGTTGATGTAGAAGGACAGCTGAGCGCCGCCTTCCCACCAGCCGGGGTAGTAGTAGAACGGGGCGACCTTGTTGAAGCCCAGCTTCTCGTCATCGTACGGACCGACCCACTCGGTGGCGTCGATCGTGCCCTTTTCCAGCGCTTGATAGATCTCGCCGCCGGGGATGTTCTGCGGCACGCCACCGATGCGCTCAAGCACCTTGCCGCCGAAGCCGCCGATGCGCATCTTCAGGCCCTTGACGTCGTTGAGCGTCTTGATTTCCTTGCGGTACCAGCCACCCATCTGGGTGCCGGTGTTGCCGCCGGGGAAGTTCACGATGTTCAGCTTGGCGTAGAACTCGCGCATCAGCTTCATGCCGTTGCCTTCGTACATCCAGGCCGACAGCTGGCGGCTGTTCATGCCGAAGGGCACGGCGCAGTCGAAGGCGAAGGCTTCGTTCTTGCCGAAGAAGTAGTACGGGGCGGTGTGGGTCATTTCCACAGTGCCCTTTTCCACGGCGTCGGCGGTGCCGAAGGCCGGGGCCAGTTCACCGGCGCCGTGCACCGAGATCTGGAAGCGGCCGCTGGTTGCGTCGCTCACGAACTTGGAGAACACCTCGGCTGCGCCGTAGATCGTGTCCAGCGCCTTGGGGAAAGACGAGGCCAGGCGCCAGCGGATGTTTTGTTGGGCGTGAACCGCGGGTGCGACACCGGCGGCCAGAACGCCGGCAATACCGGCGCCTTTGACGAACGAACGACGTTCCATGAAGTCTCCTTGCAGTTGCCGATCCTCCCGAGCGCCCCTGTGGACAGGGGTCATTGGGCGGGGATTGTCACGGGATGCACAGCGGCACAGTTGCGCTGCGGTCACGCATATGACGCAACGATTCTAGTCAGCAGGGTGCCGATTCCGATGCGGGTTATTCCGGACCGACCCACACAAAAATGCACAGCAGTCAGGCGAGCGTCAGCTTCGGTCCTGAAGCGCAGCGATCACCCAAAATGCCGGCCGCAGTGCGCAACAGCATCGGCGCGTGTCAGTTGCCCGCGATGGCCATCTCGCTGATCAGGATGGAGCCCGTGACTTTCGTGCCGCGGCGCAGCACGTCCGCACCCACGGCCACGATGTCCTTGAACATCTGCGCCATGTTGCCGGCAATCGTGATTTCCTCGACCGGGTACTGGATCACGCCGTGCTCCACCCAGTAGCCGGAGGCGCCGCGCGAGTAGTCGCCGTTCACGTAGTTCACGCCCTGACCCAGCAGTTCGGTCACGAGCAGACCGGTGCCCATCTTGCGCAGCATGGCTGAGAAGTCGTCGCTTGGCTGCGTCAGGCGGCTGGTCAGGCTGAGGTTGTGCGAGCCGCCGGCATTGCCCGTGGTGGGCAGCTTGAGCTTGCGGGCGGTGTAGGTCGACAGGAACCAGCCCTTGAGCACGCCGGCTTCCAGCACGGTGCGCTTTTTGGTGGCCACGCCTTCGTCGTCGAAGAAGCACGAGCCGATCGCGCCGGGCACATGCGGGTCTTCAACGATGTCGATATGGTTGGCCAGAACCTGCTCGCCCATTTTGCCTACGAAGAAGGAGGCGTCGCGGTACAGCGCGCCGCCACTGGCTGCCTGAACAAAGCTGCCGAGCAGGCCGCAGGCCAGCGGCGCCTCGAACAGCACCGGGCACTTGCGCGTATCCAGCTTGCGGGCGCGCAGACGGGCCAGGGCGCGCTCTGCGGCGTAGCGGCCCACGCGCTCGGGCTCGGCCAGGTCCTCGGCGCGGCGTTCACTGACATACCAGTCGTCGCGCTGCATGCCCGAGCGGTCCTTGGCGATCGGCGCGATCGACAGGGTCTGGCGCGAGTAGGGATAGCCGTCCATGAAACCGTGCGTGGTGGCCAGCATGAACTGCCCCTGCGAGGCCGAGACTGCCGTGCCGTCGGTGTTGCTGATGCGCTTGTCGGTGGCCAGGGCTGCCCGCTCCATGCGCAGCGCCAGCGTGATCGCCTGCTCGGCATTGAGCGCCCAGGGGTGATACAGGTCCAGGTCCGGCGCGTCCTTCGCCAGCAATTCCGGCTCGGCCAGGCCCGCGCAGTCGTCCGGCGCCGTGAAGCGGGCAATGTCGAACGCCGCGCGCACGGTGGCCTCGATCGAGGCCTTGGAGAAGTCGCTGGTCGAGGCGTTGCCGCGCGACAGGGCGCCGGGCTTGCCGGTGTAGACGGTGATGCCCAGACCCTTGTCACGGTTGTGTTCGAGGGTCTCGACCGCGCCCTTGCGCACACTCACGGACAGGCCCGAGCCCTCGGACACTTCCACCCCGGCCTGCGCGGCGCCCATGCGGCGGGCCACGGCAAGTGCGTCGGCTGCAATGGATTCCAGCTCGCCGCGCGTGAAGGACAGCGGTTGCGTAGCGGAGGCGGGCGTGGCCGGAACGGCTGGGGTGGCTTTGGAGCGCGGCATGAAGGAGTTCGAAACCCGGAGACGAAAAGTCAGGCTTCTATCATAGGTGGATGAACCGATGGCACATGCCCGGCCAGGCGCCGGAAGACGACGAGGACCTCGAAGGATCGGGTCTGAACGCGGGTCCGTCCAAGACCCAGATCAAGAAGCACATGCTCGCCCTGACCGAGATGGGCGAGCAGGTCGTGAATCTGCCCGACAGCCAGCTGGCGCGCGTGCCGATGAACGAGCGGCTAGAAAAAGCCAT
>DASSQC010000008.1:0-14288 GCA_035702705.1 Burkholderiaceae bacterium
GGTCGACCTCGTCGATCAAGGGATGCCGGCCGCGCGGGTGCGTGATCCACATGCCGTACATGCCCATGGCCAGCTGCACCATTTCGTCTGCATGCGGGTGGTACATGAAGGTACCGGGTCGGCGCGCGACAAACTCGTAGACGAAGGTCTTGCCCGGCGGGATCGCAGGCTGGGTCAGGCCGGATACGCCATCCATGCCATTGGGCAGGCGCTGGCCATGCCAGTGCACGGTGTGCACCTCGGGCAGCTTGTTCGTGACAAAGATGCGCACGCGGTCGCCTTCCACGACCTCGATGGTGGGCCCGGGGCTCTGGCCGTTGTAGCCCCAGAGATGCGCCTTGAAGCCGGGCGCCATCTCGCGCACGACCGGCTCGGCCACCAGGTGGAATTCCTTGACGCCATTGTTCATGCGCCACGGCAGGGTCCAGCCGTTGAGCGTGACCACGGGGCGATAGGGTCGACCGGTGTTGGGGGTGTAGGGCGGCTGGGTGTCGGGCTGGGTCTGGATGACGGGCTCCGGCAGGGCGGCCATGGCCACCTTGCTGACCGAGGCAGCCGCCACGGCGCCGCCAGCCAGGCCAAGCGACTTCACGAAGTTGCGACGTGTATTCATGGGGTCTCGATGTCGATGATGGAAGAGAGGCGTCAATGCGGCGCTTCGCCACCGCCCGCAGGCAGGGCCATGGCCGAGATGCCCTGCTCCATGGGCCGGCCGATCAGGCTCGCGCGCAGCGCGGCGTCTGCCAACCAGAACTGCTCCAGCGCGCGGATGGCGGCGCGCACGGTGCCGATCTGCTCGCGGGAGTCCGCCAGCAGTTCGAACACGCCGATCAGCATGCCGTTGTAGCGAAGCAGGTTCTCCTCGGAGATGGCTTGGCGCAGGGGCACGACTTCCTCGCGGTAGTGACGTGCGAGGTCGTAGGCCGCGCGATAGGCGGAATACCCCTCGCGCAGCTGCGATCCGGCCTCGCGCGACACCTGCTCCAGGCGCGCCGCAGCGGCCAGCGTCTGCGCGTTGAAGGCGGCACGCTGCGCGTCGCCGGCATCGAACAGTGGCAGGCGCACGTCCACCTCCCAGCCGCGCGGCGTGCTGCGCTGGCCATCGGCGCGGTCGATCACGGTGTCGCGACGCAGGCCCAGTTCCACGTCCAGCAGGCTGGTCACGCGCGCCAGGCCCTGCGCCCGTGCGGCGGCGCCCAGTTGTGCCCGGGCCATCTGCACGTCCAGGCGCGCACGGCTTGCTGCCTGGGCCACCTCGGTGGCTGCACGAGGCTGGGAAGGCAGATCCGGTAGCCGCTCGGGCAGTTTCAGCCCGGCCGCTTGCGCCTCGGTCAGACCGAGTACCCGCACCAGCGCCTCGCGCGCAGCCACAGCCTCATGCTGGGCACTGACCACCTGGGCGGCCGCGTCCGCATAGAAGGCCTGCTGGCGCATGCGGCTGAGCCGATTGAAGTTGCCGACGGCCTGCATGCGCCTGGCGAGCTCTGCGCTGGCCTGCGCACTCTCCAGGACCTGTCGGGCATAGCCCAGGCTCTGCTCGGCTGCGACGGCCCGCACCCAGGCCTTGCGCACGCGGGTCACGGCATCCACCGCAGATGCGCTCAGTGCCGTCTGGCCGGCAAGCAGCCGCTGGTTTGCGGCGGCCTGGCGCTGCGGCAAGGTGATGAGGTCCAGCAGGCCGAAGCTCAACAGCCGCCCCAGCTCGAGTTCATCGCCCGCACGAATGCGCTCGAATGCAAACACGGGATTGGGAAGGCGCCCGCTTTGCGCCGCTTGTGCTCGCTCAGCCCAATGATCGGCCAGCATGGCCTGCACTGCGGGACTGTTCACGAGCGCCAGTTCCACGGCCGCGTCCTGCCCCAGTGGCTCGGCGAGCAATGCGTCTGCACGTGCCTGCGCCTGCTTGCGCTGATTGTCCGTGCGCCTCAGGTCAAGCTTGCCGGCGGTGAACTCACCGGCCGTCTGGTTGGCCTGGCTGATCGCCGGGTCGATGGCCGGGCTCACGCAGGCGGCCAGCGCGGCCGGGAGCAGCAGCGCGAGCACACGCGGTCGGGGGCGCCTTGAGGTCAGCGGACTCATCGCTTCAGTCCCTTCCCCTCCGTGTCGGACTTCGGCTTTGCAGGATCGTTCGGCAGCGGCTCGTGCGGGTGCTTGCCCCCGGATGCGGGCGCTCGCCCCGGGCCGTGCTGATGCATCTGCGGCTGCATGTGCTGATGCTGCGCCCTGGGCATCGGCTTGTCCTTGTTCATCGGCTCGTCCTTGCCCGAATGCACGCCCGAATGCATGCCCTGATGCATCCCTTGATGCGCAGCGCCCGGCGTCTGAGCGTGCCTGTGCGGGTCACTCGCGGCGGCTGCGCCCGCGGGTGCGGAACCGGTGTTGGGCTGGCTCATGCGCGCGTAGGCTTGCCAGCCGCCGATGCGATGTACTTCGTGGTTGGCCGCGGGCCAGTCGGCGCGCGGTGGGTCTTCGATGCGGCGGTACCCGGACAACGGGGATTGATACTCGAGACGCGGCACAGCTTGGCTGGCCGCGGACTGGGCGGCCGGCATCAGCGCGGCCAGGGCAAAGGCAGTTTGAATCAGCATGGGATCCTCGCGGTGGGACGGGTTGCGGAGTGCGCGAAATCGCACAAGCTTGAAGCGTGACCGTTGGGGCAGCAGCTTGCGTCGCGTTTGGCGACGTGCGATGCCGTGCACCGAAGCGACACGGCAGACGGGCAATGACCCGCTGCGGCCTCAGGCCAGCACGGCCGTCTTTGGCGGATGCAGCAGCGGCTTGATGGCCGCCGCATGCACGACGGCTGGCGCCGGCGAGAAGGCCTCGCCATGCAGGCGGATGGCCGCCGGAACAAGCGGCGGTGGCGGCCCGGCAGCTGGCGCGCAGCAGGGCGCACACTGGCTGCAGGGCGCCTTGTCTTGACTGGCCTTCAGACTGCTGGCCTGCGCTTCGGCCGCCGGATCGGCCTTGTGGTGAGCCGAACCATGGTCATGGTCCGGGCACGGCGTCTGCCCGGCCGGCGTCGCCAGCGCGCTGCCGTGCGGCATCGTCATGGCGAGCGCAGCTCCCCGGAGCGAACCGCAGGCCCAAGCGCCCACCGCAGCCATGCCCTTGAGCGGGACGGCCACCATCAGCAGGCAGATGATGAAACGGGCGAATCGCATGGTGTCCGACAGACGGATCAATGAGCATGCAGCGTAGACATTGCCCTCGTGGCAAGGTCAATGCGCCAGATCAACACACGTCGCGAGGACCAACAAAGCAGGCTTTTCGCATGCCTGGTGCGGGTTTCCAGCCATTTTGGCCTGAAGAACCGCATCAGGCCTCAATCTACTGGCGCGGGGCGCTTGCGCTGGCAGGCGCACGCTCTTCACGCGGCGCCGAGCTTGCTTTCGAGCCCGGGCTATTCGGGCTGCGTGATGCGCTTGACGGTGGGCCGCGTGCCCACGGTGATCGGCAGCTCGATGAGCTTGCCCTCGCGGTACAGGCGCACGGTCGTCTCCTTGCCCGGCGGCAGGGAGGCCACATTGTTGAGCAGGCCGACAGTGTCCTTGATGGGCAGGTTGTCGATGGCCACAAGCACATCGCCGCGGCGGATGCCGGCGCGCGCAGCGGGCTGGTTGGCCAGCACACCGTCGATCAGCACGCCGTCGGTGTTGGGCAGCTTGAACTTGGCCACGAAGTCTTCGCCCACATCGCGCGGGTCCACACCGATGTAGCCGCGCACCACCTTGCCGTTGGCGAGGATCTGCTCCATCACGTTCTTGGCGGTGGACACGGGGATGGCAAAGCCGATGCCCAGCGAGCCGCCGTCGCGCGAGAAGATGGCGGTGTTGATGCCCAGCAGGTGGCCGTTCGCATCCACCAGTGCGCCGCCGGAGTTGCCGGGGTTGATGGCGGCGTCGGTCTGGATGAAGTTCTCGAAGGTGTTGATGCCCAGGTGGCTGCGGCCCAGGGCACTGACGATGCCGGACGTGACGGTCTGCCCCACGCCGAAGGGGTTGCCGATGGCCAGCACGCTGTCGCCCACGCGAGCCTGCTCCAGGCGCGCCAGGGTGATGGGCGTGAGCTCGGGCAGATCGATGCGCAGCACGGCGAGATCGGTTTCGGGGTCGCTGCCGATCACGCGGGCAAAGGTGCGCCGGCCGTCATTGAGCGCCACCTCGATCTCGTCGGCCCCTTCAATCACGTGATTGTTGGTGAGCACCACACCCTGGGCCGATACGATCACGCCACTGCCCAGGCTGTTCTCCTGGCGGCCGCCGCCACTGCGGTCGTCGGGGTTGCCGAAGAAGCGGAAGAAGGGGTCGACCGGCGCATTGCGGCGCGGCTTGACCTGCTTGGTGGTGAAGATATTGACCACGGCAGGCGCCGCCAGACGGGCAGCGTCTGCAAAGCCGATACTGTGACCGGGCACCACCGCCACCGGCTTGGCCACGGCCGCAGCCTCCTTGACGGTGATGGGCGCACCTTGCGCGGTGGCTGCACCCGAGCCCAGCGGCTGCGTGATGACCTGTTGCACGCCCGACAAGGGACCACTGCCGCGCAGCCACTCCGGCTTCAAGGTAGCCACCACGAACAGCGCCGCAAGCAGCACCGTGACGCTTTGGGCGAAAATCAACCAGAGTTTGCGCATGAGGGAGAGGGAATCTTGTGAAGCGGGAAGAACTGACCGCCTATTTGGATGCGACGCTGGAGAGTGGCCGCTTCAAGGATTATTGCCCGAACGGCCTGCAGGTTGAAGGCCGCGCCAAGGTCAAGCGTCTGGTCACGGGCGTCACGGCCAGCGTGGCGCTGCTGCAGGCCGCCATTGCCTCGGGGGCCGACACCATCCTTGTGCATCACGGCTACTTCTGGAAGAACGAGCCCGCCACGATCACCGGCCCCAAGGCCGCACGCATCCGGCGCTTGATGCAGCACGACATCAACCTCTACGCCTACCACCTGCCGCTGGATGCCCATCCGGTCATGGGCAACAACGCCCAGCTCGGTGCGCGCCTGGGACTGATCGCCGTGCAGCGCTTCGGCGAATCCGACCTGGGATTTGCCGCCGACCTGCAGGAGCCCGCCACGGCGGCGCAGTGGGTGCAGCGCATCGAGCAGCACCTGGAACGGCCGCCTCAGCTTCTGGGCAGCCCGGATCGCGTGATCCGGCGTGTGGGCTGGTGCACCGGCGGCGCGCAGAGCTACTTCGAGTCGGCCATTGCGGCGGGCTGCGACCTCTTCATCACCGGAGAGGCCAGCGAACCCACCTACCATCTGGCGCAGGAATCGGGCGTGGCCTTCATCGCGGCGGGCCACCACGCCACCGAGCGCTATGGCGTGCAGGCGGTGGGCGAGCATCTCGCGCAGCGCTTCGGTCTGGAGCACCAGTTCATCGACATTGCCAACCCGGTCTGAGCCGGCCGGTTCACCACAACAGCAGAAGACGGAGGGACACCCCATGAGCAAGCCCTGGCTGAGCCAGTACCCCAAGGGCGTACCGGAGACGGTCGACATCAATCAATACAGCTCGCTGCAGCACCTCATGGAAGAGGCGTTCACGCGCTATGCAGACCGCCCGGCCTACGAGTGCATGGGCAAGCAGCTGAGCTTTGCGGAAATCGACGCCCTGTCCAAGCAGCTGGGCGGCTACTTCCAGAGCCTGGGCTTTGCGCGCGGCGACCGCATCGCAGTCATGATGCCCAACGTGCTGCAGTATCCGATTGCGCTGGCCGCCATCATCCGCGCCGGCTACATCGTGGTGAACGTCAACCCGCTGTACACGCCGCGCGAGCTCGAGCACCAGCTCAATGACAGTGGTGCCAAGGCCATCGTGATCCTGGAGAACTTTGCGCACACGCTCGCCCAGGTGATCGACAGGACGCCGTGCCGCACGGTGGTCATGGCCCGCATGGGCGACCTGCTTGGCGGCCTGAAGGGCGTGATCGTCAACGCCGTGGTCAAGTACGTGAAGAAGATGGTGCCGGCCTATGCCATGCCCGGCAGCGTGAAGGTGGTGCCCTTCCCCGCTGCGCTGGCCGCAGGTGCCGCTACCAAGCTCAGCCGCGTCGAGCTCAACCACAACGACGTGGCCTTCCTGCAGTACACCGGCGGCACCACGGGCGTGTCCAAGGGCGCGATCCTGCTGCACAAGACGCTGATCGCCAATCTGCTGGCCTGCGAGGCCTGGATGAACCCGGGCATCCACAAGCAGGGCCGCATCGAGCAGCCGGTGTTCATCTGCGCCCTGCCGATGTATCACGTGTTCTCGCTGGTCTCCGGCGTGCTGCTGGCCATGCGCACCGGCGGCATGAACATCCTGATCCCCAACCCGCGCGACATTCCGGGCCTGATCAAGACGCTCACCGGGCGCGTCTTCCACATCTTCCCGGCGGTGAACACCCTGTTCAATGCCCTGGCCAACAACGCCGAATTCGCCAGGCTGAACTTCAGCGGCCTGCGCATCAGCGTGGGCGGCGGCATGCAGGTGCAGGAGGCCGTGGCCAAGAAGTGGCTGGCGACCACCGGCTGCCCGATCGTGGAGGGCTACGGCCTGTCCGAGACGGCTGCCGCCGTGACCTGCAACCCCACGGACAATGACGCCTACACCGGCACCATCGGCCTGCCGCTGCCGAGTGTCGACATCAAGCTGATCAACGACCAGGGTGCCGAAGTGCCCGTGGGCGAACGCGGAGAAATCGCGATCCGCGGCACCACGGTCATGGCCGGCTACTGGAACCGCCCGGACGAGACCGCCAAGGTCATGACTGCGGACGGCTTCTTCAAGAGCGGCGATGTGGGCGTGATGGATGAACGCGGCTACATCAAGATCGTGGACCGCATCAAGGACATGATCCTGGTGTCCGGCTTCAACGTGTACCCCAACGAGGTCGAAGGCGTGCTGGTCATGCACCCCGGCGTGCTGGAGTGCGCGGTGATCGGCGTGCCCGACAAGGCCAGCGGCGAGGCGGTCAAGGCCTTCGTGGTGAAGAAGGATCCGGCGTTGACCGAAGCCGAGCTCAAGGCCTTCTGCGAGGAGCAGCTCACCGGCTACAAGAAGCCCAAGTTCATCGAGTTCCGCGCCGAACTGCCCAAGACGCCGGTGGGCAAGATCCTGCGCCGCGAGCTGCGCGACGCCGAGCTCAAGAAGGGCACATGAGGCTGCGGCCGGTGCACTCGATGCGCCTGCCGGGCATCCGCGCCGCGCTGGCGGCCACGGCCGCCGCGCTGCTGCTGGCCGCCTGCCAGAAGAGCAGCGAGGCCCCTGAACCGCCGCGCGCCGGCGTGACGCACGATGCCGCCATGGCCAAGGCCATCGAGCAGGCGCGCAGCACGCTCGACGAGTTTCTCAAACGTGTGCAAAGCCCGCCGCCGGGCGCGAGCGGTTTTGCCGTCAAGGTGGGGGTGCGCGAAGCCCAGACCACGGAATACCTGTGGATCAATCGCCTCACCTGGACGGGTGACCAGTTCAGCGGCGTGGTGATGGACCCGCCGCAGGCGGTCAAGGCCGTCAAGCAGGGCCAGAATCTGGCCTTCGTGCGCGCCGACATCGTCGATTGGAGCTACCAGTTCCTGCGCGAGGGCCGCACCGTGGGCAATTTCACGCTCTGCGCCCTGCTCACGCGCGAGCCGCCCGCCAAGGCGGCCGAGCTGCGCGAGCGCTTCGGGCTGGACTGCCGATTTCTTGCCCAGTAAGCATCTGGGGCGGTCGTCGCACCTCAGGCGGAATCCGCCAGATGCATTCTTTGCCACACCCGATTAGGCGAAACCCGCGCGCTTGACTAAACTGTGCAAGCTCGTCATTCATCAGATCGTCCGGCAAGACCTCTCTACTGGCTTGATCACTTCGCGTGTCCCTGGCCTCGGTTGACTCTCCACGGTGTTCTTTTGTGTGTCCGTGCACTGCGATGGCATGTGCCACGCAGCACATCTGTAATTTGTGGAGTTAGTTTCATGGCAACCGGTACCGTCAAGTGGTTCAACGAAAGCAAGGGTTTTGGCTTCATCGCTCCGGATGATGGCGGCAAGGATCTGTTCGCCCACTTCAGCGAGATCCAGACCTCGGGTTTCAAGACCCTGCAGGAAAACCAGAAGGTCGAATTCGAAGTCGTGCAAGGCCAGAAGGGCCCGCAGGCTTCCAAGATTCGCCCCATCTAAGGCGTACGGATCGAACGCCGCGCCATGGTGGCGCGGCGCAACATCCAAGAGCAAAGCGAACGAATGGCCAAGGAAGAACTGATTGAAATGCAGGGCGTGGTCGATGAGGTCCTGCCCGACTCGAAGTACCGCGTCACCCTGGAGAACGGCCACCAGCTGGTCGCCTACAGCGGAGGCAAGATGCGCAAGAACCACATCCGCATCCTTGCGGGAGACCGCGTTTCACTCGAGCTCTCGCCTTACGACCTGAGCAAGGGCCGGATCATGTACCGGCACCTGCCCGGCCGTCCGCCGATGACGCCACGCTGATCGCTTGCGCTCGAACAAAAGGCCCTCTCCGGAGGGCCTTTTGCTTTTGATGCGGTCACGGCGCGAAGTGGCTGCTTCACTGAACGGCCACTTCGCTCGTCAGGCGCTGAGCACGGGGTTTCGTCGAGCACGCTCGGCGCCGTGCGAAGGTGCAGCCGGACAAGGACAAGTACTGCTTGGCCCCGGCGGAACGGCGAGCGCGTACCGGCGCGAGACTCCGCGCACGCCTGCCAGCGCAACCCCCTTGCGCCACTGACCTGGCTTCTCGCTTGTTTGGCGCAGCTTTCCAGCCATTTTGGCCTGAAGAATGGCTCCAGGAGCCATTCTTGATCCTGCAGCCCGGGCTACTTGGCGTTCTTGACGTAGCGCTCCAGCCAGTTGTTGGTCTCCCAGAGCATGTGCATGATGGATTCGCGGGCGCGGTAGCCGTGGTCCTCATGCGGCAGCATGACCAGGCGCGTGGTGCCGCCCAGGCCGCGCACGGCCTGGTACAGGCGCTCGCTCTGGATCGGGAAGGTGCCGGAGTTGCTGTCGTTCTCGCCATGGATCAGCAGGAGCGCGTCCTTGATCTTGTCGGCGTTGTTGAAGGCGCTCATCGCCGCGTAGGTCTCGGGCGCCTTCCAGAACGTGCGTTCCTCGCCCTGGAAGCCGAAGGGGGTGAGCGTGCGGTTGTAGGCGCCGCTGCGCGCAATGCCGGCCTTGAACAGGCGGGTATGCGCCAGCAGGTTGGCCGTCATGAAGGCGCCATAGCTGTGGCCGCCCACGGCGATGCGGTTGCTATCGGCCACGCCGCGCCGCACGATCTCGTCCACCGCCGCCTCGGCGCTGGCCACGAGCTGCTGCACGTAGGTGTCGTTGGGCTCCTTGCCGCCCTCGCCGATGATGGGCATGGCCGGGTTGTCGAGCACGCCGTAGCCCATGGCCAGGAAGGCGGCCGGGCCGTTGGCGCTGATCCGGTTGAACTCGTAGGGCGAGCCGCGGGTCTGCGCAGCCGCCTGCGCGGTCTTGAACTCCTGGGGGTAGGCCCAGAGGATGAAGGGCAACGGGCCGTCGCGCTTGGCGTCATAGCCGGGCGGCAGCATCAGGTTGGCGCTGAGTTCCACACCGTCCTTGCGCTTGTAGCGGATGAGCTCCTTGCTCACGCCCTTGAACTGGGGCAGCGGGTGGGCGAACTGCGTGAGGGCGCTGAGCTGGCTGCGCGCCGGCTTGCCCAGATCGCGCACGAAGAAGTTGGGGGGTTCGGTCTGGGTCTCGCGGCGTGTCAGCAGGCGCTGGGCACGATCGTCGAGCAGGGCGATCGGGTTCTCGTACACCTCGCCCTGGGCACGCCAGATCCGCGTGGCCTTCTTGGCGGCGATGTCGTAGCGATCCACAAACGGACGGTCGCCCTCGGCCGATGCGCCCTCGCCATCCAGATAGATGGCGCGCTGGGCACCCGGAGCGAACTGCAGCACGCTGCGGCCGAATCGGTTGAGAGTCATGACCGGCGAGCCCGGGTTGGCATAGCGGTCTTCGCTCTTGAAGCTGAAGTGCTGCACCGGCGCCTTGCCGGGCGCATCCGGGGCAATCTCCCAGAGCACCACGTCGCGGGTGCGGTACCAGAACTCGCTCAGCAGCGCGGTCTGGCCGTCGCCCCAGGTCACACCGGCGATGCGTGTCTTCACCCGAGCCAGTTCCTGCGGCGCATCCTTGAACGGGTAGGCCTGCTGGTACAGGGCATCGCGCTGCTCGGCCGGCTTGAAGGGATCGCCGCCGTCCAGCGCCTGCGCCCAGCTCAGGGTGGCGGGTACATCGGCGCGCCAGGCAATGTCGCGCGGGCCTTCGGGCACGGCGTCAAAGGATGGCGGCAGGCCTTCGCGCAGGGGCAGATTGGCCACGGTGTGCACCACCTCACCGCGCAGATTCCAGACTTCGGCGCGGCGGCCGAACATCGATACGGGGACCAGGTAGGAGTAGGGCTTGGTGATCGTGTTCACCAGCAGCCACTGGCCGTCAGGCGAGGCGCTCACGCCGCGCATCACCAGCGGCTTGCCGATCAGCGTGGTCTGCCCGTCCAGATCCATGCGGGCAATCTGCGCGGTGGCGAAGTAGTCGAAGCGCGCCTCGTCGTGCGGCGTACGCAGCAGGTCCTGGAAGGTGCGGATGGCCTGCTGGCCGCGTCCGGTGGCGGTGGCATCCTGCACATTCGGGCCGGCCGGGGCGCGCGGCGGCTGGGGCTCGCTCATGCCAGGTACGCGCAGCGTGACCAGCAGGGCATCGCTGCCCAGCCAGTTGAACCCGCGGCCCATCACTGCATTCAGGGGCGCAGCACTCAAGCGCCGTGCCTTGGCAGTCGCCACCTCGGCCACCCAGAGTTCGACCGCATCGCCGGTGTTGCGCGTGAAGGCCAGGTGCCGGCCGTCGGGCGAAAAGCTGGTGTCGGCAATCCGCGCCGGGCTGGGCAGATCGGCCACGCGGCGGGGTGTGGGCGAATCAACGGTCATGAAGGACAGACCGGTGCCGAAGCTGAAACGGCTCGCGGCAAAGGCGCGCGGGTTGATCCGCAGACCCGCCAGTCGCGCCTCGGGCGCCGCGACTTCGTCGATCGAAGGCAGCGCCGGGGTGTCCACCAACGCCAGGGTGCGCCGATCAGGGGCGATCAGCAGTTGCGGCGGCCGCGCCTGATCGGCCACAGCCTTCAGTGCCGCCGGCGGCTCCATGTAGCGCTGCGCATTCTGTGCCTGTGCACCGGTTGAAAGCAGCAGAGCGCCCGTGGCGAGCGTCATCGACAAGACCTTCCTCATCATTCCCTCCGAAGAAGCCGCACACAGCTCGTGACCATGCGGGCGAAGCGGCGAAGATACCGCGCCGGCCCGGCGAAAAGAAAAGGCCCCGCATTCGCGGGGCCTCACGTACGGCTGCGTTGGTGCTACTGGCGATACAGCGCGGTGGCCAGCCACATGCCGATTTCCGGGACGTGAGGCCGACCCGACAGGGTCACGCGGCACTGCCGCGTGAGGCCGAGCGCGGCAAGCGCATGCAGGCGCTTGCCGCAGTTCCCGGCTACTGGCGATACAGCACGGTGGGTAGCCACATACCGATTTCCGGGAACACGTAGAGCAGCACCAAGGCCAGCACCTGGATGCCCATGAAGGGCAGCATGCCGGCAAAGATCTGGTTCAGCGTCACGTGCGGCGGCGACACGCCCTTCAGGTAGAACGCCGCCATGGCCACCGGCGGGCTCAGGAAGGCCGTCTGCAGGTTCAGCGCGACCAGCAGGCCGAAGAACAAGGGGTCCACGCCGAAGTTGTCCAGCAGCGGAATGAAGATCGGCATGAAGATCACGATGATCTCGGTCCACTCCAGCGGCCAGCCGAGCAGGAAGATGATCACCTGGCTCAGCACCAGGAACTGGATCTTGGTCAGGCCCAGACTCATGACCCAGTTCTCGATCAGCTCCTGACCGCCGAGCAGTGCGAAGGCCGCAGAGAAGATGCTCGAGCCCACAAACAGCCAGCAGACCATGGCGCTGGTCTTGCCGGTGAGCATCACGGATTCCGACACCGCGGGCGTCAGCCGGACCTGGCGCAGCGCCATGACGCACCACACCACAGTCGTGACGGCCGTGATCACGCCCAGCAGCTTGGGCACCGGCACGGCGGTGATCTCCAGCTTGATGAGGATGGTCCAGATCACCACACTGCCGATCAGGGCCCAGAACGGCGCCCAGGTCTTGGCGATCATGCGCGCCTCTTCTACGGGCTTCTGCACCAGCATGTAGGCCGCTGCAAGCGCAAAGCCGCCGAAGGCGCCCACGGCTGCCGCCTCGGTCGGCGTGGCCAGGCCGAACACGATGGTGCCCAGCACCGCAAGAATCATTACCGCCAGCGGGAAGAAGCTGCCCAGCAGCATCTTGAAAAGCTCAAGCCGCGCCCAGGACAGCACGCCATAGAGCAGCGTGAGTCCCACTGCGACCACACCCGCAAAGATCCAGAACCACTTGGGTGCGGGCTGGCGCGGCGGCTCGGCAGCCTTGGTCCCTGCGGCCGGCCCTGTGGCTGGTGCACTCGATGCGCCCGGCGGTTCGGCCAGGCCCGACGATCCACCCGCTGCAGGAGGCTCCTTCAAGCCGCCAGGTGCAGGCGGCTCCTGCACGCCGGCGGCGGGGGGTTCCTTCAGGGCGCCCGGGGGCTCGGCCAAGCCACCGGCTGAGTCCTTGGACGCCGGAGGTTCGGCCAGCCCGCTCGGGGGTTCCTTGAGGGCACTGGGCGGCTCAGACAGCCCGCTCGGAGGCTCCTTCAGGGCACTCGGGGGCTCGGACAGCCCGCTCGATGGTTCCTTTTGCGCACCGGGCGGTTCGCCCAAGCCACCTGCACCCGGCGGCTCAGCCAGACCGCCCGATGCGGCAGCGGGTGCCGCGACCTGCGTAGTGCCGGCGAGCTTGGATTCCATCTCGGCGGCGTGCGAGTCCGGGTCCGTGACTACACGCCAGGTGATGCCGAGAATCAGCGCGGCCGCCAGAAAGGGCAGCAGCGCGATGCTCAGCTGCTTGAAGACATCGGCGCGGCTCACGCCCGCCGCCCGCTGGCCGGCAATCGCCTTGAGCAGGCCAGGCAGCGCCTTGCCCTGCTTGCCGCTGGCCAGCTTTTCCAGAACCGGAGACAGGCTCACCTTGCGCTCGGCCTCGGGCAGCGGCGGCATGAGATCCGGCTTGATCTTGGCCAGGATGATCACGTAGAGCACGTACAGGCCGGCGAGCATCAGGCCCGGGAAAAAGGCGCCTGCATACAACTGCACCACCGATACACCCGCTGTGGCGCCATAGACGATCAGCATGACCGACGGCGGGATGAGAATGCCCAGGCAGCCACCTGCCGTGATGGCACCGGCCGAGACCTGCACGCTGTAGCCGGCACGCAGCATGGCCGGGAAGGCCAGCAGCCCCATCAGCGTCACCACCGCGCCCACGATGCCGGTGGCCGTGGCAAACACGGCGCAGGTAAAGAGCGTGGCGACCGCCAGCGAGCCCGGCACACGGGCCAGTGACAGATGCAGGCTCTTGAAGAGCTTCTCGATCAGGTTGGCGCGCTCGACCAGATAACCCATGAACACGAACAGCGGGATGCTGATCAGCACGTCATTGGTCATGACGGCATAGGCGCGCTGAACCATCAGGTTCAGGGTCTGATTGACCGCGCCCTCGACGCTTTGCCCCCCGGAATGGAAGGCGAAGTAGGCAAAGATCATCCCCATGCCCATCAGCGTGAAGGCGGTGGGGAAACCCAGCATGATGGCCACCACGACCAGTGCCAGCATCAGCAGCCCGAAGTGGCCATTGGTCATGGCCGTCCAGGGCATGAAGATCACGACGGCACCGACAATCAGCGCCATCAGCGAGAAGCCGAACCACAGTTCCTTGCGCATGGTTCAGGCCCCCGTCTTCGATTGCACGGGCGCATCGTCGGCATGCACCATGGCCTTGAGCTTGTCGACATCGACTTCCTCGACGTCCTGCTCGCGCGAGGGCCATTCGCCATCGCGCAGGCAGATGATGCAGCGCACGATCTCCACGAAGCCCTGCAGCACCAGCAGCAGACCGGCAAAGGGAATGATGGTCTTGAAGGGATAGATCGGCGGACCGTCGGCCGTGATCGAGGACGTTTCCTTGATGGCCCAGCTTTCGCCGGCGAACTTGTAGCCCGCCCACACCAGCGCGATCACACCCGGCATGAAGAACACGATGTAGAGCACGAGATCGATGGCGGCCTGGGTGCGCGGCTGGAAGAACCCGTAGAGCACGTCACCACGCACATGCCCACCTTTGGCGAGCGTGTAGGCCCCCGCCATCATGAACAGGGTGC
>DASSQC010000009.1:0-6417 GCA_035702705.1 Burkholderiaceae bacterium
GTGCCGAACATCCGCCTCAGCCAGCCGATCATGCGCTGCCCTGGCCACCTTGCGCCAGCTTGCAGGCTTCTGCCAGAACCACCTGCGCCACCGGCACCGCCTCGGCGCGGCTACCCGCAATCAGCTCCGGCGTGGCCACCGGCCCGCTATGGGTTCCGGCCGCCATGTGCGTGACCACGCACAGCGCCGCATAGGGCAGATCGAGCTCGCGGGCCAGGGCGGCCTCGGGCATGAGCGTGCTGCCCACCATGTGATTGCCGTCGCGGATCAGCTTGCGCACCTCGGCCGCCGTGGCATGCCGCGGCCCGTTCACGCAGCCATAGGTGCCGCCGAAGTGGGCCGTGCTGCCCACACCGAGCACCGCGCGGTGCAGCAGCGAGCGCAGAGTGCCGTCAAAGGGTTCGGCAAAGTCGATCTGCCGGATCGGCCCGTCCAGCCCGTCCTCGAAGGTGTGGGCCCGGCCCCAGGTGTAGTCGATGACCTGATCGGGAATCGAGAAGCGCGTCTCGAGCTGTTCGGGCAGCAACGCAGCCACCGAGGACACGGCAAACACGCGGGCCGCGCCGACCTCGCGCAGTGCAAACAGGTTGGCGCGGTAGTTGACCTTGTGTGGCGGCAGGGTATGGCCATAGCCATGGCGTGCGAGGAACACGATCGGTGCGCCATCGATGCGCCCGAACAGCAGCGCACCGGCAGGCTCACCGAAAGGGGTACGTACCACTCGGCGCGATTCCACGCGCATGCCGGGCAACTGACTCAGTGCAGTGCCGCCGATGATGGCGGTCAGGGTTTCAGACGACATCCGCAAAGCGCTCCTCGTACCTGCCTTGGGCAAGCATGGTTCATGAACTCAGGCAAGCCATTTTGCACACGCTTGCATCGGCTGACAGGCCAATTCATCTGCGCAGTGCTGTTCGGGAACTCCGATGCGCTTGCGAGCTCAGATTAGCCGCAGCCTCTCAATTCCCGAGCAGGCTGTTCGGCTGCGCCCCTCCAATCCTTGCGACGACGGGCGCAGCGCATTGCCAGTCGACCCCGCAGGCGCACTGCTGTGCAAGCAACTGCACTCCGGGCGCTGAGGTATGGATGCACGTCGACCCCCATCTCAGGCCGCCCGCGCCGCAGGGTTCGCACCGGCTCTTGCTGATGCACGTGCCAGCCCACGAGATGCAGCAACGTGCACCCGCTCATGCCAACACAGAACGAAGGGAGCGCCCGATGCCCGAACTGGAGGCCTTGACCCGCGACTTTGCCTGGCCCGCAATCCTGCTGCTCGCGTGGACGCTGGGTGAAGCAGCCCACCGCGCCATGCGGCTGCCCCGGATCTCTGTCTACGCGCTGGTGGGCTTCATCTGCGCCGACACGCAACTGGGCATCCTCCCGCCGACCTCGGGCGAAGCGGTACTGCTGCTGGCCAATGTGGCCTTCGGGCTGATCCTGTTCGAGTTTGCGTATCGGATCAACCTGCGCTGGCTGCGCCTGAATCCGTGGCTGCTGGTCATGGGCCTGGCCGAGGCAGCGCTGACCTTCGCCTGCGTCTACCTGCTGGCGCAGCGCTTCGGGCAGAGCATGACGCACGCCCTGCTCCTTGCAGCGCTGTGCATCTCCACCTCGCCGGCGGCGATCATGCGCGTGATCAACGAGCAGCGCGCCTCCGGCCAGGTGACCGAACGCACGCTGCACCTTGCGGCACTGAACTGCGTGCTGGCTGTCTTTGTGTTCAAGATCATCCTCGGCTACGTGGTGTACGAAAGCTCCGGCAGCGCCTTGATGGCCGCCTACAGCAGCGCCGTGTCTCTGACGGCGTCCGCCGGCATCGGCCTGCTGGTCGGGCTCGCCATGCCAGCCCTGCTGCGCCTGCTGCAGCGCACCGAGCAGGATGCCTCCGTGGTGTTTGCGCTCGGTGTGGTGCTGCTGGTGGCGCTGACCCATGCCTTCAAGTTTTCGGCACTCATTGCGACGCTGGCGTTCGGGCTGATGGCAAGGCACCGTCGTGTACTCATTGCACCGGCCCAGCGCAACTTCGGCCCCCTGGGCAGCCTGCTCTCCCTGCTGCTGTTTGTCTTCATCGCGGCGTCCATCGACTGGCGCATCGCGCTGGCGGGTCTCGGCCTGGGTGCCGCGCTGCTGCTGACGCGACTGGTCACGCGCGCCACGGCCATCACCGCGTTTTCGCGCCTCAGCGGCGTGACCTGGAAGAAGGGCGTGTTGACCGCAGTGGCCATGACGCCGCTGTCGGCCTTCGTCATTCTGCTGCTGGAGCAGACGCGGCAGGTGGGCATCAATCTGGTCGATCAGCTGGCACCGCTGGCGGCGGCCGCGCTGATCCTGGAACTCGCCGGCCCCATGCTGACGCAATGGGCACTGAATGCAGCCGGTGAAACCCCCCAGAATGAAGAGGAGGCCTGACCATGCCGCTTGAACCCTTCAAGAACTCTGCCAGCCTGTCGATGGGGGTGGAACTGGAGCTGCAGCTCATCAATCTGTCCGATCTCGACCTGACGGCTGCCAGCCCGGACATGCTGCATCTGCTGTCCCGCGAGCAGCACACGCTGCCGGGCACCGTGACGCCGGAGATCACGGAAAGCATGATCGAGATCGCCACCGGCATCCAGCACCGCCACGGACCTTTGCGCGATGAGCTGCTGGCCATTCGCGACGGCCTCGCGCGCGCAGGCGAGCGCCTGAACGTGGGCGTCTGCGGTGGCGGCACGCATCCCTTCCAGATGTGGACCGATCGCAAGATTTACGCCAAGCCGCGCTTTCGGGAGGTCTCTGCGCTGTACGGGTATCTGGCCAAGCAGTTCACGGTGTTTGGCCAGCACATCCACATCGGCTGCGCGAGCGGCGACGATGCGCTGTTTCTGCTGCACAGCCTGAACCGCTATGTGCCGCACTTCATCGCACTGTCGGCGAGCTCGCCGTTCGTGCAGGGGCGCGATACGCAGTTCAGCAGCGCGCGCCTGAACTCGGTGTTCGCCTTCCCGTTGTCTGGGCGCGCCCCATTCACCCTGTCCTGGAAGGACTTCGAGGCGAACTACTTCGCCCGCATGGAGCGCACGGGTGTCGTCAGAAGCATGAAGGACTTCTACTGGGACATCCGCCCCAAGCCGGAGTACGGCACCATCGAGCTGCGGGTTTGCGACACCCCGCTGTCGGTCGAGATGGCAGCCGCGCTGGCCGGCTACCTGCAGGCGCTCTGCGCCTACCTGCTTGAGCGCCGCGAGGCACCGCCCGAAGAGGACGATTACCTGGTCTACAACTACAACCGATTCCAGGCCTGCCGCTTCGGACTGGAGGGCTCGATCGTCCACCCCAAGACCTACGAGCAACTTGTCTTGCGCGAGGACATTCTTGCCACCATCGAAGGCCTGGCGCCCCATGCCGCGGCGCTGGACGCGGGCGCCGCGCTTGACCTGATCGCCCTGCGCGCACGCAGCCACAACGACGCGCACTTTCTGCGCACGCAATACATGGCACGCGGCAGCGTCGAAGGCATGGTCGAGGCAGCCATCGAGCGTTTCGGCCAGGCGCGCAGCTCCAACCCGGCACATGCGACGTCATCATCTGCGGCGTGAGATGCACCGCGTGAATCAGTCAGCGAAAACAAGCCGAGATCCGCATGCCGCAAGCGGAAAACGCCAAGTTGCGATTTTCAAACGTTCGTTGAATTAAGCGCCTTCAGAGGGCTTGTTTTCAACTGATTTTTGATAATCGTTCAGGTGGCGGCACGCGCAAGCCAGCCGGCCAGATCGTCCTTGAGCTTCTTCAAGTCTGCCGGGCGCGTGTACATCATGTGGCCGGCGTCGTAGTAGTGGTGCTCGATGCGCTTGAGCTGCACCGCATCCACATCGAGCTGCGCGAGCGAATAGTTGGTGGCGCTGTAGGGCGTACCCAGGTCGTAGTGGCCGCTGGCCACCATCACACGCAGATGCGGGTTGCGGCGCAATGCGCGCGACAGGTCCACCGTAGTGTTGGTGTAGCCGTTGCCGCTCATCTTGCCTTTGCCGTCCACCGGTCCGCGCCCCCAATGCCAGCCCTGGTTCACCTCGCCGTTGATGATGCCGTAGCGGCGCTGGGTATCGATGCCCAGCTGGGCGAAGTAGCCGTTCACGGCGCTGGCATAGGGTGCGACGATGGCTTCGATGCCCGGATCGAACTCCATCGCATAGCCGCGGCGCGCGGCCATCGGGCCGCTCACGCGGCTTTCCAGCCGGCCCACCACGCGCCCCTCATCGCGCAGCAGGTGGGTGAAGAAGGTCTGGTCCGTGATGCGCAGGTTCTGCTGCTCGACCAGCGCGGCCGGCAACCCCGTCAGCTCGCCGATGCGCTTGGCCAGCTTGCTGCGCTGGCTGACGGTCAAGCTCGCACCGCGGTGCAGCGCGACCAGATAGTCCTCCAGCACAAAGGCCTCGGCGGCAACGCGTGCGGCTGCGGCGTCATTGAGCGTGCCCTTGAGCTTGCCGTGATACTGCGCGGTGGCCGCAAAACCCGGCAGGAACAGGCTGTAAGGCAGATCGTTGCCCGCCTGGAACACCAGGGTCTGCAGGTCCATGGCGCACGACACCAGGATGAGGCCGGACAGCGCCACGCCCAGGTCAAGCATCTTGTCTGCCAGGGCGGCGCCGCGCGTGGTGCCATAGCTCTCGCCGGCCAGGTAGACCGGGCTGCCGAAGCGCTGGTGGCGCGCCAGCCAGGCGCGCATGACCTCGGCCAGCGCGCTCACGTCTCCATCCACGCTCAGGTGCCGCTTGCGCGCGTCTTCGCTGGCCGACACGGAGTAGCCGGTGTGCGGCGGGTCGATGAACACCAGGTCGAAGTGCTCGAACCAGCTGTGCGGGTTGTCTTCCACCGCATAGGGCGGCGCTGGCATGGTGCCGTCTTCGTTGATGTGAACGCGCTTGGGACCCAGGGCGCCGAGATGCAGCCACACGGACGAGGACCCCGGGCCGCCGTTGAAGGCAAACAGCACCGGCCGTGCAGCGGCACGCTCGCTCGACCCCTTAGCCAGATAAGCCAGCGTAAAGACCGCCGCCTCTGGCTCGCCCGGCTTGGCACCCAGACCATCGGGCAGCACCGGGATGTACTGGGCGATGAAGTCGTAGTCCATGCGCCGGGCGGTACTGCCGATGCCAACCTGCGCCGTGCCGGTGGCACGCACGGGCGGCTCGGCCAGACGCTGCTCCATGGCCTCGCGCCAAGGCTCTTCCTTCCTGGCCTCTGCGGGCTTGGGGGTGTCGGTCATGCGGTCTCCTTGATGTGCGTTTTGGTTCGTGCTGCCACTCACTGGCCCTGGACGTCCTGCTCAAGCGCAGCCAGTAAGCCAGCCTCGTCCCAGACGGGGATGCCCAACTCCTGCGCGCGGGCGAGCTTGCTGCCGGCTTCGGCGCCCGCCACCACGGCAAAGGTCTTCTTGGAGACCGAGCCGCTGACCTTTCCACCCGCCGCCTCGATGCGTGCCTGCGCCTCTTCGCGGCTCATGCCGGGCAGCGTGCCGGTGAGCACGAAGGTCTTCCCGGCACATCCTCGTGACACAGCAGCAGCCGGTGCGGTGTGCGAGGGGGTGAGCCCGGCGGCCAGCAGCGCGGCAATCACCTCGCGGTTGTGGGCTTCTGCAAAGAAGTCGGTCAGGCTTCGGGCCACCACCGGGCCGACGTCGGGCACCTGCAGAAACTGCTCCTCGCTGGCCGCCATCACGGCGTCGAGCGCACCGAAATGCCGGGCGAGATCCTTGGCCGTCTGCTCACCGACATGGCGAATGCCCAGGCCGAACAGGAAGCGGTGCAGCGCCGGCGCCTTCGAGGCTGCAATGGCCGCCACCAGCTTGACGGCACTCTTCTCGCCCATGCGGTCCAGCGTGGCCAGCTCGTCTGCTCGCAGGGCGTACAGATCCGCCAGAGTGCGCACGTGCTGGCCATCGACCAGCTGCTCGACGATCTTGTCGCCCAGACCTTCGATATCCATGGCGCGGCGCTGTGCGTAGTGCAGCAAGGCCTGCTTGCGTTGCGCGGCGCAGAACAGCCCGCCGGTGCAGCGCCAGTCAGCCTCGCCCTCTTCCCGGGCGATATGGCTGCCGCAGACCGGACAGGCGCCCGCCAAGCGCTTGTAGAGATCGAAGGGCTCGGCAGCATCGACCTCGGCGGGACGCTTCTCGCGAACCACATCCACCACTTCGGGAATCACATCGCCGGCACGCCGGACAACCACGGTATCACCCACACGCACATCCTTGCGGCGGGTCTCGTCCTCGTTGTGCAGTGTGGCATTGCTCACGGTCACACCGCCCACAAACACCGGCGCGAGCTTGGCGACGGGCGTGAGCTTGCCGGTACGGCCCACCTGCACGTCGATGTCCAGCACGGTGGTCATCTGTTCCTGCGCCGGGTACTTGTGGGCCACAGCCCAGCGCGGCTCGCG
>DASSQC010000010.1:0-4160 GCA_035702705.1 Burkholderiaceae bacterium
CAGCTCCACGGCGGCGTCAAAGCGCGACAGCTCCGCGTCCAGCTGCTCGGGCTCGATGAAGTGGTGCGACACCTCCACGGCCAGCGCCGCCAGCACGTGCGCGCGCCCGATGGCGATGCCGCCCGAAGCCGGAATGCCCGAAAGCGTCTTCATTGCGCACCCGCCTCCCAGAAAGCGCCGGCATGAGATGCACCGGCCCGAAAAATTGCCCAAACCGCCCAGGATCCGCTTGCCACAAGCGGAAAGCCGGAAATCATGTTTTCAATCAGAATTTGAAAATCGAGCGACTGAGAGCTTGTTTTTCAATTCATCATTGAAAATACCTCGGCTGACTTCATGCACCAGAAGTGCGCGGCCGCCCGAGCATCCTCACCCCCGCTGGCCTCCACCCGCCAGGCGGGGGGACGGGAGGAGGGTGCCCACCTGCTTCCCTCGGAGAGGGTGAGTGAAGGCCCTGCGGGCCTTCACTCACCCTCTCCGAACTTGTCATTGATCAGCGCCGTCAGTGCCGCCATCGCCTCGGCCTCGTCCGGGCCGTCGATCTCGAGCGTGACGGTGCTGCCCATGCCGGCGGCCAGCATCATCACGCCCATGATGGACTTGGCATTGACCTTGCGCCCGTTGCGCGAGATCTGCACCTCGCTCTCGAACCGGCCGGCGGTCTGCGAAAGCTTGGCGCTGGCCCGCGCGTGCAGGCCCAACTTATTGCTGATGTTGATGTCTTGCCTGAGCATCGGGAATCGGTCGGAACATCTGGTTCTGTGGCGCGTGGCTGGCGATGCGCACCACGCCCTGCGCTGCATTGGAAATGAGCTGCTCGGCCAGGGTGGGCAGCGGCTGTGTGCGGTAGTTGATGGCGCGGATCAAGAGCGGCAGCGACACGCCGCTGATGACCTCGACCCGGCCGGGCTGCGACAGGCGGCTGGCACAGTTGCAGGGGCTCGCGCCGTACAGGTCGGACAGCACGAGCACGCCGTCGCCGTCGTCCAGCGCGTCGATGCGCACACAGGCACGGGCCTGGATGTCGGCCAAGGCTTCGTCGGCCAGCACATCGATCGCCTCGCAGCGCGGCACCGGGCCGCCGAACACGTGGGCTGCCGCTTCCAGCAAGGCGGCGCCCACGGGCGTATGGGTGATCAGCAGAAAGGAAACCATCTTGGCGTCAATTATCGCCGCAGGGCGCTGCAGCGCGCCGGCGCGGCTCAGTAGCCCACGGCAATGCGCTGCTCCAGCGCGCTGATGAACAGCGCGGCCACATCGATGCCGCTTTGCGCGCTGATCTCCTGGAAGCAGGTGGGGCTGGTGACGTTGATCTCGGTGACGTGATCGCCGATCACGTCCAGGCCGACCAGGAACAGCCCGCGCGCGGCCAGGATGGGGCCGAGGGTCTCGGCAATCTCGCGGTCGCGCCGGGTGAGCTCGCGCGCCACGCCGGTGCCGCCTGCCGCCAGGTTGCCACGCGTCTCGCCGCCCTTGGGAATGCGCGCCAGGCACCAGGGCACGGGCTTGCCGTCAATGATGAGGATGCGCTTGTCGCCATGCACGATCGCCGGCAGATACTTCTGCGCCATGATGGTTTGCGTGCCGCCGGCCGTCAGGGTCTCGAGAATGACGGACAGGTTGTGCTCGCCTTGCACGGCACGAAAGATGCCGACCCCGCCCATGCCATCCAGCGGCTTGTAGATCACGTCGCCATGTTCGGCATGGAAGGCGCGCAGGCGCTCCATGTCGCGCGCCACCAGCGTGGGCGCCGTGAACTGGGGGAACTCGAGGATGGCCAGTTTCTCGGGGTGGTCACGCAGGGCCTGGCCGCGGTTGAACACGCGCGCCCCCTGGCTTTCTGCACGCGAGAGCAGGTGCGTGGCGTAGAAGAACTCGATGTCGAAGGGCGGGTCCTTGCGCATGAGCACGCCCGAGAACAGGTTCAGGCTCATGCGCTCGCGCCGGCCTTCCGGCACATACCAGGCGTGCTCGTCGCCGGTGAGGCGGATGAGCTGCACGCTGGCCTCGATCAGGGCGCTGTCAGGGTCGGCCGCCAGATCCTTCACTTCGCAGGCATAGATCGCATGACCGCGCCGCGCGGCCTCGCGCATCATGGCGAAGGTGGAGTCCTTGTAGGTCTTGAACCCGTCCAGCGGATCGGCGATGAACAACAGCTTGAGCGATGCAGTCATGGCTTGGGGCACGGTTCAGGCCAGCGCCGGTGCAGCGGTGGCCGCTGCGCGCGGGCGGGTGGCTTCCAGCTCCAGCGAGGCGGCGAGCGCCGCCAGGCGGCCGATCACGCCATAGGTGTAGAAACGGTTCACGCCGGCATCCACCGCGTCGCTGCAGTCGGGCGTGTTACAGGGTGCGGCAAAGGGCAGGGGCTTGAAGGTCATGCCCGGCGCGTTGAGGTTCTCGTCACGGCCGCGCGCGGCATTGATGCGATAGAAGCCGCCCACCACGTGCCGATCGATCATGTAGACCACGGGCTCGGCACTGCCGCCGTCCACCTGCTCGATGGTTGGCACCCCTTCCTGCACCAGCACCTCGGAAACCTGCAGGCCTTCCTTGACCACGCTCATCTTGTTGCGGGCCTTGCGGTTCAGGCCGACCATCTCCTCGGGGCTGGTCACCTTCATGATGCCCATGCCGTAGGTGCCGGCATCGGCCTTGGCAATCACGAAGGGCTGCTCGGTGATGCCGTACTCGGTGTACTTCGCCTGGATGCGCTTGAGCACGTCAGAGACCGCATCGGCCAGCTGCTGCTCGCCTTCGCGCTCGTGGAAGTTCACGCCACGCACGGCAGTGAAGTACGGGTTGATCAGCCAGGGGTCGATGTCGATGAACTGCGCAAACTCGCCCACGGCGCGGTCGTAGGCGGCGAAGTGGTGCGACTTGCGGCGCACCGCCCAGCCGGCATGCAACGGCGGCAGCAGGTTCTGATTGGGTGAGAGACCCTTGAGAATGTCCGGCAGGCCGGCCGACAGATCGTTGTTCAGCAGGACGATGCAGGGCCGGAAGCCCGGCAGCACGATCCTGTCGCCCTCGCGCTGCAGGGGCTCGACCGTCAGGCTCTGGCCGTTGCCGGCATCAAGCTCGGTGGGCTCGGTGACCTCGGGGTTCAGGCTGCCCAGGCGCACATTCAGCCCGCTCTGCTTGAGGATCTGCTGCAGACGCAGCACGTTCTGCAGATAGAACTGGTTGCGGGTGTGGTTCTCCGGGATCAGCAGCAGGCTGCGTGCATCGGCACAGTGCTGCTCAACGGCCCCGGTGGCGGCCATGATGGCCAGTGGCAGGGTGTCCGGCGCGAGGTTGTTGAAGCCGCCGGGATAGAGGTTGGTGTCCACCGGGGCAATCTTGTAGCCCGCGTTGCGCACATCCACCGAGCTGTAGAACGGCGGCGGGTTGTCCTGCCACTGCATGCGGAACCAGCGCTCGATCTGCGGGCTGGCATTGAGCACCGTGCGCTCAAGCTCGGCCAGGGGCCCGGCCAGCGCGGTAATCAGATGAGGAACCATGGGGTCTAGTTTGCGTGAGAAGGAGGGTTTTCAAGCATTCTAGGGAAACCCCACGCGAGTTGCGTGACGATCAATTCGCCAATGCACCATCGATGGGATGCCCGAAAAGCACAAGGGCGCACCTTGCGGTGCGCCCTTGCTACGGACCCAGAACTCGGTGAATCAGCCGTGATAGGCCGTTTCGCCGTGGCTGTTGATGTCCAGGCCTTCGCGCTCTTCCTCTTCCTTCACGCGCAGACCGATGGTCCAGTCCACGAGCTTGTAGGCGATCAGAGAGACGACTGCAGACAGAATCACCGTGTAGATCACGCCCTGAGCCTGGATCCAGACCTGGGCACCGATCCCCGGGAAGTTGCCGCACTTGTTGGCCACGTAATCACAGATGCCCTGACCGCCCAGGCTGGGGGCAGCAAACACGCCCGTCAGCAGCGCACCCAGAATGCCGCCCACGCCGTGCACGCCGAACACGTCCAGTGCGTCGTCTGCACCGAGCAGGCGCTTCAGACCATTCACGCCCCACAGGCAGACGACGCCCGCGGCTAGGCCCATGAGGAGCGCACCGCCCACACCCACAAAGCCGGCCGCCGGGGTGATGGCCACGAGACCGGCCACGGCACCCGACGCGGCACCCAGCATGGAGGGCTTACCCTTGATGAGCCA
>DASSQC010000011.1:0-2904 GCA_035702705.1 Burkholderiaceae bacterium
CATGGGGAGGCGCCCGGACCTATCGGGCCGGCGCCGGCTGGGCCAGCAGTGCGTCAATCTCGGCGAGCAGCTTCTTGTCGTCCGGCGTGGTCATGGAGCCGAAGGCTTCCACGCGCTGCCCGTCACGGCTGACCAGGTACTTGTGGAAGTTCCAGCGCGGCGTGGAGCCGCTGACCTTGGCCAGGTGGGCAAACACCGGATTGGTGTCCTTGCCGCGCACCGAACTCTTGGCAAACATCGGGAACTTCACGCCGAAGGTGCCTTCGCAGAAGTCGGCAATTTCCTTGTTGCTCTTGGGTTCCTGGTTGCCGAAGTCATTCGACGGGAAGCCCAGCACCGTGAACCCGCGTGCCTGCAGGCGCGCATGCAGGGCTTCGAGACCCTTGTACTGCTCGGTAAAGCCGCAGAAGCTCGCGGTGTTCACGATCAGCAGCACCCGGCCGCTGTATTGACACAGGTTCTGCGGCGCGTCGTCCTGCAAGCGCGGCAGGGTCTGGTTCATCCAGGCCGGGCAGCTTGCCGGGGCCGCGGCCGGTGCGACGGATTTCGGCGCAGGCGTCTGGGCGCGGGCGGCCAGGCTGCCGAACAGCGTGGCGCCGAGCGCCAGGGTCAGCGCACCGCGCGCGCCGTGCAACAGCAAGGAGGAGAGGGGGCTCTGTTTTTGAATGGGCATGGGGTGTCCTGGAGATTCAGACCTTGGGGCTGCGACCGAGGAACGTCCCGGCCGGCAGGCGTGATCTTGCCGGGCGCCGCGGGCGACGTGGCGGACTGAACGCCGCAGCCCATCGCGCGCCGCAGCCTGTCTGCCACCCCGAAGCCCGCATGCAGGACGTCCGGCCCGGCCTGAAACGTCCCGGGCGCCGGGGACAACCCGCCATGGCGGCTTTGTCCTAGGCAATACGTGCTACCAACTCCTATACTATGAATACACGCGGTACTCGTCAAGTGTTTGTCCAAGACAAGCGTTGAGCAACTCAAGTTCGGCAAGCGCTGAACGAACCGCAACCGGAGCCCGGCAGTACCCCGCAAAGCGCGCGGGATCGCGGCCATCACCGAGCAGTACATGAACGACCGCAGTCAAGTTCAAGGCGTGACACTCAGCATCGCCGCTGTCGAGCGCGACACGGGGCTGTCCAAGGACACCCTGCGCGTCTGGGAGCGACGCTACGGGTTTCCGCAACCGGGTCGCGACGCCTTTGGCGAACGCACCTATCCCATGGACCAGGTGGACAAGCTGCGCGTGATCCGCCGGCTCATGGATGCCGGTCACCGCCCCGGCAAGATCATCCCCCTGTCCATCGAGCAGCTGCAGGCCATGTCCGAGGCCACGGTGCCCGAGCCGCGCCGCTTTGCCGGCAGCCAGGCCCTGACCGAGCCGCTCGACCATTACATCGAGCTGGTCAAGTCGCACCAGATCGAGGAACTGCGCCGCAGCCTGTCGCAGGCCCTGCTGCGCGTGGGCCTGGCCCGCTTCGTCACCGACATCATCTCGCCGCTGACCCAGATGGTGGGCGACGCCTGGGCCCGCGGCTACCTCGAGATCTTCGAAGAGCATCTCTACACGGAGAGCGTGCAGGTCATCCTGCGCAACGCCATCAACACCATCCCCCAGCCCGGCAAGCGCCCGCGCATCCTGCTGACCACCTTCCCGCAGGAACCGCACGGCCTGGGGCTGCTCATGGCCGAGGCCCTGCTCGCCCTGGACGGCGGGCGCTGCATCTCGCTGGGCACCCAGACGCCGATCTGGGACATCGTTCTGGCCGCGACCAGCCAGAACTGCGACATCGTCGCGCTGAGCTTCTCGGCCTGCCTGAACCCCAACGCCGTGATCGAAGGGCTCGAAGACCTGCGCGCCAAGCTGCCCGGCCAGATGGAAATCTGGGCTGGCGGCTCCTGCCCGATCCTCACGCGCAAGCCGCCCAAGGACGTGCGTGTGTTCAGCGACCTGCAGCAGATCCACGGCGCACTGGTGGATTGGCGTGCCAGTCACGCCGCCGCCGGCGAATAGGGCGGCCGCCCCCGGGGCCTGACCGCGCCCCGCCAGACACCGGCCGCATTGCGGCCGGTTTGCATTGAGCCCCTGCCTCACCATGTCCCGCCGCGACCACAAAGCCAACAGCAGCAGCGCCACCGCGCACTTTCGCGGCAACAAGGCCAGCCTGCCCAGCAAGCCCTGCACCGTCTGCGGCCGCCCCATGGTCTGGCGCAAGGCCTGGGCCAAGAACTGGGACGAGGTGAAGTACTGCTCCGAGGCCTGCCGGCGCAAGGCCTGAGGCCCGCTTTGCAGGTGCGTCATGCGGGGGCAGGCCCCGTTCTCGCTTGTCCCAAGCCATTCTCCAGGGCGTGTCCTTGGAAAGCCGCATCAGCCGGGCGTCTCCAGACGCATGCCCTGAAGACCCGCACCAGACAAGCGGAACGCGACCCCCGCAACGCAGAATCACCGGCCAATCGAGCCCGCCTTGCTGCGACACACCGCCGCCGGGCAGATGCGTGCTTGGCGCAAGCCCGGACCGGGCCGAGAATGCGCTTGGTCCGGCAGGTGCGAGCCGCTGTTGATCATGTGCATGGGCCGGCTGCGCTTGTCCCATGCGGATCTTCAAGGCATGGGCCTGAACAGCCGCACCCGCTGCGCGTTTTCAGGCTGGGGCCTTGACGATCCGCGTCGGATCAACGTGTCCAGCCCGATGCCCTGAAGACCCGCGCCAGAAGCGCGAGAACCGGGCGGCGTCCGTTCCGGCACGGCCCGCCCTGCGTCTCCCGCCCAACAAGAACACGTCCTTCTCCATGCCTGCAACCGCCCCAAAGTCCGCCCCGCCAAAGCCGGCGACCCCCGCCGCGTCGTCCAGCAAGGCGCTGCCTGCGCGCGCCGCCGCCACCACGCAACCGCCCGACACCCTGCACGGC
>DASSQC010000012.1:0-2595 GCA_035702705.1 Burkholderiaceae bacterium
GACAAGGCGGCGACAAGGCGTTCGCGCAGCTGGGCAGTCAGCGGATGCTCGGAAGGCGTGGTCATCGCGCGCCCTCCGAAGGGGCTGCAGGCTCGTCGAGCTTGATGTGCCGGCTCACGTACACCGCCACGATGACCGTGAACGCGAGAATCGCACCGGTAATGCCCCAGGTGCGCCAGTAGACCCAGGTCTCTGTGGGGAAGTTGAGCGCGACATAGGCATTGGCCAGCGCCAGCCCTGCGAAGAACACGCACCACATCTGCAGCAGACGCAGCCACACGCCGTCCGCAAGGTCGAGCTGTGCACCCAGCAGCCACTTGAGCAGATTGCGCCTGAATCCGTACTGGCCGATCACGAGCGCACCCGCGGCCAGCAGGTACAGCACCGTAGGCTTCCACTTGATGAAGCGTTCATCGTGCAGGGCGAGCGTCAGTCCGCCGAAGACCACGATCACCACCAACGACAGCCAGAGCAGGGGCTGGATCTTCTGCTTCGTGAGCTTCATGTAGATCACGACGAGGCCGGTGATCGCGATGCCCAGCTTGGTGGCGAAGTAGATGTCGCCGAGCTTGAAGCCCACGAAGAAGGCAATCGCGGGCAGAAAATCGATCAGTGCTTTCAAGAGCGGTCTTTCATGACAGGCGACACATTGGCCGCGGGCGCCAAGGTGCGCGCTGTTCGCTATTCGGTCGCGCCGGCGCGGAAGCTCAGAGCGTACCCGTTGATGCAGTAGCGCAGGCCGGTGGGTGGGGGGCCGTCGTTGAAGACATGCCCGAGATGTGCATCGCAGATATTGCAGCGGATCTCCGTGCGCACCATGCCATGCGAATGGTCTGCAATCTCGCGCACGTGCTCGGGGTTCAGGGCCTTGAAGTAGCTTGGCCAGCCACAGCCGGAATCGAACTTGGTATCGCTGGCAAACAGGGGCGTGCCGCAACAGACGCAGTCGTACACGCCGTGCTCATGGCTGTTCCAGAAGCGGCCGGTGAAGGCCCGTTCGGTGGCGGCCTCGCGCGTGATTGCGTATTCGATGGCAGAGAGCTGGGCGCGCCACTCGGCGTCGGTTTTGATGATTTTTTTCATCTGGGTGCTCCGGTATCTGGCGCTACGACGAGCAACTGACTTCCAGCGACCCTGCCCAATCTGGCGGGAGCGCCGCGTAGGCCTCATGTTCAGGCTGTTCGTCGTAGGGCGCGGCAAGAACTTTCAGCAGGCGGGCGACTTCGCTGTCATCGCGTTCATCCGCGCTCTTGCGAATCGCCGTTTCTGCCAGGTGGTTGCGCAGCACGAACTTGGGGTTCACGCGCTTCATGGCCGTACAGCGCTCGGTATCGACGCTGCCTTCAGCGCGCAGCCGCTCACGGTAGGTCGCTGCCCAGGCGTCAAAGGCTTCACGGTCGATGAACAGGTCGCGAACCGGACCGTCTGCGGACGGATCATCGCGCTTGAGCTCGGCCAGTCGCCTGAAGAAGATCGTGTAGTCGGGGTGGTTGCGGTGCATCAGTTCCAGCAGGCCGGTGAGCAGCTGCGCATCGCTGTCCCGCCATGCCTTCAGGCCCAGCTTGTGCTGGAAAGCGGTGCTGAAGGCCTGTTCGAAGCGGTCCACATAGTGCTGCACTGCGGCCTTGGCCTCGTCCACATCCTTGATCAGGGGCAGCAGCGCCTCGGCCAGGGCTGCCACGTTCCAGTGCCCGATGGCGGGCTGGTTGTGATACGCGTAGCGGCCCTGATGATCGCTGTGGTTGCAGATGTGACCGGCATCAAAGCCGTCCATGAAGCCGAAGGGGCCGTAGTCCAGGGTCAGGCCCAGGATGCTCATGTTGTCGGTGTTCATCACGCCGTGCATGAAGCCGACGGCCTGCCACTGGGCGATCATCTCCGCCGTTCGTTGCGCCACGTCCTTGAGCAGCGCGGCGTAGGGGTTGGCAGCGGCACGCAGCTCGGGGCGGTAGGTGTCGATCGTGAAGTCGGCCAGCGTGCGCAGCGCGTCGTGCTGATTGCGGCTCGAGAAGTGCTCGAAATGGCCGAAGCGGATGAAGCTGGGCGCAACGCGCAGGACCACGGCGGCTGTTTCCACGTTCTCGCGGATCACGGGGTCGTCCGTGCCCACCACGCCGAGCGCGCGGGTCGTCGGTATGCCCAGGCCGGCCATGGCCTCGCTGCAGAGAAACTCGCGGATCGAGCTGCGCAGCACGGCGCGGCCATCACCCATGCGCGAATAGGGCGTCTTGCCCGAGCCCTTCAGTTGCAGTTCGTAGTGCTGCCCGTCTGCGCCGCGAACCTCGCCGAGCATCAGCGCTCGCCCGTCACCCAGCTGGCCGGCCCACACGCCGAACTGGTGGCCGGAATACACGCTGGCCAGCGGCGCACTGCCAGCCGGTATCGCGCGTCCAGCAAGGATCTCCAGCCAATTTGCCCTGGAAAGCCGCATGGATGCTGGATCGAGCTGATCTGCCACGGCGTCCGAGAAGCCGACCCAGCGCGCAGCCTGGGCAAGCGGTTGCGGCTGAAGGCGTGTGTAGAAGGCCTCGCCCAGCCCGGCGAAGCGGTTGGTGAAGACGAGCGCCGTGTCGATCTGAGGCAGGCTGCCAGGGC
>DASSQC010000013.1:0-2401 GCA_035702705.1 Burkholderiaceae bacterium
CACACTCACCCAGCCGCCCACCTTGATGCCCACCACCACGCCGGCTGGCCAGACGCGGGCCGTGTGGCTCAAGGTCTGCACCTCGCCGTTGGCGTCGGCATAGGTGGCTTCAAGGACCAGATCGCTGGCGCGCTTGACGGCGGGCAGCTCCTTGAGCGTGACCGTGCCCGTGCCGCCCTTGTTGAGCGTGAGCGGCAGCTTGTTGGCCACGATGCGCTGCGGCGGCGCCTGCTCGCCTTCTTCATCACTGCGGCGGCGTTCCTGCGCAAAGGCAAAGCCGTCGTAGTCCGCAAAGTCCACCCCCGCATCGCGCAGCATGGCGGATACCCGCACCGGATGGTTTGCCGCCGGCCCGCCGGAGAGATAGTCCAGATTCACCGCCACCGGCAGCTCGCGCGGGTTCACCAGCACCGCAGGGGCCGGGGTCTTGGCGTCCTTGGCTGCGGGGCGCACGCGGCCGGTCATGGTGGGCAGGCGGAACTCCTCCACCCGCAGCATGCCCAGGCTCATCGTGCGCACACCGGGGCCGGATTCATCGTCGTCATCCAGCTCGGCATTGCGCGCTCGCTTGGCCGCCGGCCCCGGGTTGGCTGGCGGCACCTGCACCGTCATGGAATAGCTGCCGAGCTTGGCATCCTTGGGCACGGCCCAGCTGGCCGTGGCAAAGCGCGAGCCGGTCCAGGCCAGCGGCAGCACGAATTCCTGCTGCGAGCCCTCATGCGTGATCTTCACCGTCCTGGGCAGACGCTCGAGCGGCAGCAGATTCAGGCCGCGGCTGTTCTCGGTACGCAGATAGGCCTTGAGCGACACGGTCTCGCCGGCGCGCAGCAGGTCGCGGTCCAGCACCGCGTGGGCGCGCAGCTTGCCCGTGCGCTCCCAGCCGGTGGGCACATTGAAACGCCAGGTCTCGATGCCCTGGTTCCAGGTGGAGAGCACAAAGGCCAGGTCGGTGCGGCCATCCGGCAGCTTCTTGCGCGCGCTGACGAGGTAGCGCGGCGCGTCATAGTCGTTGTTGCGGTTGCAGCGCGGGTTCTCCAGCGCCAGCGGCACGCGTGCGATGCCGTCCTTGTCGGTGGCGCCCTGCCACACGCGCTTGCCGTTGCAGTCGGTGATGCGCACCTCCGCATCGGCCACGGCCTGCGCCTTGTCCAGAGTCGTCACCCACACCGCGGCGTTCTCGTGCCCGAGCCGGAAGTGCACGGCCATGTTCGTGACGAGGCTCGAGGTGCGCACAAACATGGGCTGCTTGCGTGCCAGCAAAGACTCGCCGAGCTTCAGGCTTTCCAGCTCCACGACATAGAAGCCCGGGTCCTTGAAGGGCACGCCCACCACCTCGAAGGGATAGGCGTCGGCCTTGGCTTCGGTCTTGGGGGCCGGCAGCGGGATGACCTCGGCCCCCTGGCCCTTGAGCATGGACTGGTCGCGGCTGTCGGCGTTGTACGGCGCGTCGGTCCGGTCGTAGCGGCGCAGGGTGCCGAGCCACTCGAGGATCTTGGCGTCGTCTTCCACCTTCATGCGCCGCACATAGGGGCTGCCAGCGCCCTTGGGCAGTTCGATCCGGCGCACCGTCACGGGCAGGGCGGGGGCGTTGTTGAACTCCAGCACGCCGAACACGCCGCTGGCGAACTTGGCCAGGGGCGGCGCATCAGCCGTCTTGGTCTTCAGCGGAAAGAAGCTGGCGTTGGCCAGCGTGCGGCCTGACTCGTCCTTGACCGTGCTCGGCGCCTCGATCACCAGTTCTGCGGCTTCCGGCAGGGGCGGCGCGAAGTTGATCTGGTTGATGGCACCGCGGTCTTCCTTGGGCAGGTCGGGCTTGCGGCTGCCGTCCGGGGTCTTGAGGCGGAACTTCTCGGCCACCTCGCGCGGCACGCCGGCGCTGAATTGCACGGTGATCGGCAGGATCGGCGTGCAGGGCGCCTGCGCGTTCTCGCGCGTGCAGGTCATGCTGGCCGTGAAGGGCTCGCGGACCGTGAAGCTGTAGACCTGCGTCTTGGTCGTGGCCACACCCGAGGCCGTCTTCACGCCGGGGCCCCAGACCAGCGAGACCTTGGCCTTGGGGCCAGCGGCCTGCGCACACTGCACCACCACCGTACGCGCTTCGTCGCGCTGGCGGCGTGCGGCCTCTTCCTTGTTGGGCTTGTCCTTGCTGCGGCGCCACCAATAGGCGGCGTCCAGATATTCGTCGCGCTGCTTGCCGGTGAACAGCTTCAGCGGCACGCGGTCGGCCACGCCCTCGATCTGGCAGTACGCCGATGCCGTGATCGACTCCGGCACTGCGGGGCCGGACAGAGTCAGCAGGAAGACCTGGTGCTCGTCAATGCTGCCGGACTCGCGGTAGGGCCGGCTGGTGCGCAGGTACGGCCCGCCGGTGTCGAACGCAAAGCGTGTGTTACCCGTAAAG
>DASSQC010000014.1:0-4704 GCA_035702705.1 Burkholderiaceae bacterium
CGTCATAGCTCAGGGCCAGATGGAAGGGCCGGCGGCCCGCCAGCGGCGAGGCCAGGTAGCCGGGCACCGCATTGAGCGCGCAGGCGATGAAGCCCTTCATGTCGGCACTGCCGCGGCCGTAGAGCTTGCCGTCCCGTTCCGTGAGCGTGAACGGGTCGGTGCTCCAGGGCTGGCCCACCACCGGCACGACGTCCGTGTGGCCGCTGAGGATCACGCCGGGCTCTGCGCCCTCGCCCACCGTGGCGAAGAGGTTGGCCTTCCTGCCGGTGCTGTCGTAGATCAGGCGGCTTTTCACACCCTGGGCGGCCAGCCAGTCGCGGCAGAACTCGATCAGTCCAAGGTTGGATTCGGCCGACACGGTGTTGAAGCTGACGAGCTGGCGCAGCATCTCGACCGAGTTGCTCAGGCGTTGGGTGGGAAGCGGTGCATTCATGCGACCGAGTGTATGGGTGCACCCTCGCGGCGCACATCGGTTGCTGCCCCGAGCCGCCGCCGGTACAGCCGGCCGCTGCGGCGCAACATCCACCGGGACAGTTGCTGAAAGTGCGCAGGGTTGTCCGGGTGTCGGCCCGGCATGGGCCTGCCTACACTCACACGCTTGAAGGAGTGTTTCCATGCAGTTGCTTGAACCGATTCTGGCCGATGCCCACGAGGCGACGGCCATCCGCCGACAGATTCATGCCAACCCTGAACTGCGCTTCGAGGAATTCGCCACCGCCGACCTCGTGGCCGCACAGCTCACCGCCTGGGGCATCCCGATCCACCGCGGCCTGGGCGGCACGGGCGTGGTGGGCATCGTCAAGGGCACCGGCCAGGGCAAGAACGCCCAGCGGGCCATCGGCCTGCGCGCCGACATGGATGCCCTGCCGATCCAGGAGCACAACCAGTTTGCACATGCCAGCAGGAACGCCGGCAAGATGCACGCCTGCGGTCATGACGGTCACACCGCCATGCTGCTGGCCGCGGCCAAGTACTTCAGCAAGCACCGCAATTTCGATGGCACGGTGTACCTGATCTTCCAGCCGGCCGAAGAAGGCGGCGGTGGTGCGCGCAAGATGATCGAGGACGGCATCTTCCGGCTCTTCCCGATGGATGCGGTCTTCGGCATGCACAACTGGCCGGGCATGAAGGTCGGCACCTTTGCCATGACCCCGGGGCCGCAGATGGCCAGCTCCAACGAATTCACCATCCGCATCACGGGCAAGGGCGCGCACGCCGCCCTGCCCCACAACGGCTGCGACCCGGTCATGGTCGCGGTGAACATCGCCCAGGCCCTGCAGACGATCGTCACGCGCAACAAGAAGCCCATTGATGCGGCCGTGCTCTCCATCACCCAGATCCACGCCGGCGACACCACCAATGTCATCCCGGACACCGCCATGCTCAACGGCACGGTGCGCACCTTTACGCTCGAGGTGCTGGACCTGATCGAGACCCGCATGCGCGAGATCGTGGCCGGGGTGTGCGCGGCGTTCGGTGCCAGCGCCGAGGTGGACTTTGTGCGCAACTACCCGCCCACCATCAACAGCGCACCTGAGGCCGGCTTCTGTGCAGACGTCGCACGTGCCGTGGTGGGGAATGAAAACGTGGTGCCGAACGTCGAACCCACCATGGGTGCCGAGGATTTCAGCTTCTTCCTGCTGGAAAAGCCCGGCTGCTACGTGTTCCTCGGCAACGGCGACGGTGCCCACCGCGAGATGGGCCACGGCCTGGGCCCATGCAACCTGCACAACCCGAGCTACGACTTCAACGACGAGCTCATCCCCCTGGGCGCGACCTACTGGGTGCGGCTGGCGGAGATGTGGTTTGCCCAGGATCATCAGGGCTAGATAGGCTCTGGAAGCGGGTTTCCAGACCAAAATGGCTGAAAACCCGCACCAGACAAGCGGAAAGGCCTCCCCGGAGGCCTTTCTTTCTGCCCAAGAGATTGAAGGACACGCACCTTGATCGCCCTGGATGCCGCCACTGCCAGCCGCTACGCGCAGCTGGCGCTGAAAAACATCGTCGAGCCCTGGCCGCACAAGCTGGACCATCTCATCAATGGCCCGGAGGACCTGACGGCGCCGCGCGTGCAGCACCCGGCGTTCTGGGGCAGCTACGACTGGCACAGCTGCGTGCACATGCACTGGAGCCTCGCACGGCTGCTGCGGCTGTTTCCGGACCTGCCCGAGCGCAGCGCCATTGCGGCCGCCTTCGATGCGCACCTGAACCGCGACACCATCGCCGGCGAGCTGGCCTATCTGGCGCAGCCCGGCCGCGCCAGCTTTGAGCGGCCCTATGGCTGGGGCTGGTTGCTGAAGCTGGCGGCCGAGCTGGTGCTGCTTGCGCGCGAGCAAGGCACGGCGGATCTGGGCGCCAAGCGATGGGCTGAAGCCATCGCGCCGCTGGCGACCGCATTCCACGACCGCTTCATGGAATTCCTGCCCCGTGCGGACTACCCCAACCGCGCCGGCACGCACGGCAACTCCGCCTTTGCGCTGCTGCTGGCGCTGGATGCCTGCGCCGTGACGGCCAGCCCGGCGCTCACGCAACTCATCCACCGCAAGGCGCACGACTGGTACGGACGAGATGTCCGCTATCCCGCAGCGTACGAACCCTCAGGCAGCGACTTCCTGTCCGCCGGCCTGTGCGAAGCGGCGCTCATGAGCCGGGTGGTGGACGGCTGCGACTATGCCGACTGGTGGCAAGCCTTTCGGCCCACCGACGCAGCGCTCGCCACCTGGCTCACGCCCGCGAAGGTGAGCGACCGGATCGACCCGCAGATCGTGCACCTGGATGGGCTGAACCTCTCGCGCGTGTGGTGCTGGCGCATGATTGCCGCGCAGACCGATGTGCCGCGCGAGGTGATCGAGCGCGCGATCGATGCACATCTGGCCGCCAGCCTGCCGCACGTGGCCGTGGGTGACTTTGGCGCCACCCACTGGCTGGCGAGTTTCGCCTTGCTGGCCCTGACCGAACCGGTGGTACCGACAGCGGCCGGCGCAGCGCTGCAATAGTTCAGCCCGGTTGGCGCTGACGTGCCGTACTCAGCGGCGGCGCTCGCCCTCGCCGATCGGCTCGGCGCCGGTGGCGAAATAGTTGCCCTGGCTGTTGAAGTTCACCGGGCCCTCATTGCGGAACATGTCTGCCAGCGCCATGAAGGTGTGCGCGTCCACGAAGAGCTGGTTCGAGACCGTCTGCCCCTTGAGCTGGTAATAGACGTAGAACTCCTTGGTGCCGATGTTGTAGCCCAGCGAATAGCTCTCCACTTGCGTCCACATGATGTGTGCTCCCTTGAGGTATTGAGGCACCGTGACCTTAGGCAGGCGCGAGGCCGCGGGCCATCCCGGAAATCCGTCTTGACGCCGTCAGCCCCCTGAGCGGTTTTCACGCAAGCTCTGAAAAGCCCTCGCTTTCGGCCTGCCCGACCCAATCGCTAGGATCAGGCCTCAACAACGATGCCCCGTCTGCCCGCGGGGCCTGCCAGACCACGGAGCCTCGCGCCCAATGAGCGTCATCACCAACATCGAAGATCTGCGCAAGCTGGCACAAAAGCGCGTGCCGCGCATGTTCTATGACTACGCCGATTCCGGCAGCTGGACGGAGTCCACCTACCGCGCCAACGAGAGCGACTTCCAACGCATCAAGCTGCGCCAGCGCGTCGCGGTAAACATGGACAACCGCAGCACCGCGGTGACGATGATCGGCCAGGCCGCCAAGATGCCCGTGGCCATCGCGCCTGTGGGCCTGACCGGCATGCAGCATGCCGACGGCGAGATCCATGCGGCGCGCGCCGCCGAGAAGTTCGGCATCCCGTTCACGCTGTCCACCATGAGCATCTGCTCGATCGAGGATGTGGCCGAGAACACCAGCGCCCCGTTCTGGTTCCAGCTCTACATGATGCGCGACCGCGATGCCATGGCCCGCATGATCGACCGCTGCAAGGCGGCCAAGTGCTCGGCACTCGTGCTCACGCTGGACCTGCAGGTGATCGGCCAGCGCCACAAGGACCTGAAGAACGGCCTGTCCGCCCCGCCGCGGCCCACCCTGGCCAACCTGATCAATCTGGCCATGAAGCCGCGCTGGTGCATGGGCATGCTCGGCACGCGCCGGCACACCTTCCGCAACCTGGTGGGTCACGTCAAGGAAGTCAGCGACATGAAGTCCCTGGCCGCCTGGACCAATGAGCAGTTCGACCCGCGTCTGACCTGGGCCGATGTGGACTGGGTCAGGCAGCGCTGGGGCGGCAAGTTCATCCTCAAGGGCATCATGGAGGTGGAAGATGCCAAGCTCGCCGTGCAACACGGGGCGGACGCCATCGTGGTCAGCAACCACGGCGGCCGCCAGCTGGACGGCGCGCCCTCCTCCATCCAGGCCCTGCCGGCGATTGTGGACGCCGTGGGCCACCAGACCGAGGTCTGGATGGACGGCGGCATCCGCAGCGGCCAGGATGTGCTGAAGGCCTGGGCCCTGGGCGCGCGCGGCACCATGATCGGCCGCGCCATGGTCTATGGCCTGGGCGCCATGGGCGAGGCCGGCGTGACCAAGGCCCTGCAGATCCTGCACAAGGAACTGGACGTGACCATGGCCTTCACCGGCCACCGCCTGCTGACCGACGTGGACAAGCGCATTCTGGTGCCCGGCACCTACCCCGGCTCCGTCTAGGCCGGGTGTGCGCATAGGTCGGCGCAAGCGCCGACCTCAATCCAGCCTCAGCGAATGATC
>DASSQC010000015.1:0-2828 GCA_035702705.1 Burkholderiaceae bacterium
CCCTGCTCGCCGGCCCGGGCGGCTTCGACGCTGGCATTCAAGGCCAGGATGTTGGTCTGGAAGGCAATGCCATCGATCACGCCGATGATCTCGCTGATCTTCTTGCTGGCGGCGGTGATGTCGCTCATCGTGTGCACAACCTGGCCCACGACTTCGCCACCTTGCTGCGCCACCGAGGAGGCGCTTGCAGCCAACTGGCTGGCCGTGCGGGCGGCCTCGGCGTTCTGATTCACGGTCTGCGACAGCTGGGCCATGGAGGCTGCGGTCTGCTGCAGATTGCTGGCCGCCTGCTCGGTGCGGCTGGAAAGGTCCTGGTTGCCGACGGCCACCTCGCTCGACGCCGTCTGGATGGAATCACTCACCAGGCGAACATCACCAATGACGCTGCGCCAGCGTGCAACCATCTCTGCCATGGCGGTGATCAACGTGCCGAGCTCGTCGCGGCTGCGGCTTTCAAGATTCACATTCAGATCGCCAGCGGCGAGGGCGCGTGCACCGTCCACTGCGTTGTCGAGTTCACGTCGGATACTGCGTGCGATCCACATGGCCAG
The DNA here is from genome assembly GCA_035702705.1 of Burkholderiaceae bacterium. Taxonomy (GTDB): domain Bacteria; phylum Pseudomonadota; class Gammaproteobacteria; order Burkholderiales; family Burkholderiaceae_C; genus Piscinibacterium. The sequence goes on from DASSQC010000015.1 coordinate 552, forward strand.
ACCGACGCCGAAGCCGGCAGCCAGCAGGTACACCGGCAGCAGCGCGAGACTGATCTGGTCAAGGCGCTTGGCACCCGCTGCGGAGATCTCTTCGACACGACCGATCTTGGCCTGAGCCGTTTCAGCCAGCTTGCTGTTCAGCTCGGTATAGCGCGTGTCAGCCGTCTGCATGGCCATCGTTGCAACGGCGGGGTCAACCTCGGCCATCTCGGCTGCGTCGTTGGCCGCCTTGAGGTAGGCCTTGAAGGCGTCAACCGCCCCCGCGTCGCTGGCGCTGATCTGCGCCTCGAGTTCCTTGGCCTTGGCCGTGCGGTCGGCCTTCATCTTCTGCAACTGGTCCGGCTTGATGCTCTGGATCCAGGTGATCATTCGGTAGGTGTCTGCGTGCAGCTGCGAAAGTGACGCCTTGGCCTCGGCCGCTGATTTGTAGACACCGATCGCTTGCGCAGTTTCACTTTTGGCTTCCGAGGTGGAGCCCCGGATCAGGGCCAAGGCGAGCAAGCTGGCGCCCACGGCCACTGCAACACCAATCAGCGGTGCCGCAAGAACTTTCTGGGCAATCTTCATTGAATCAACTCCAGATGGACCATTGCCCCAGCGCGGTGGTGACCGACGCCGGGGCAGCGGGCGGCGATGCTGAATTACTGCTGATACGCGCCCACGGCAGCGAACAGGTCCGTACCGGGAACGCGCTCGATCCAGCTGGTCTTGGCCTCGACAGCCTTGGTCACGGGGTTGGTCCACTTGTAGTCCACCCAGCCACCCTTGCCGGATTCGGCCACTTTGAGGATTTCCTTGATGAAGGGCTTTCCATCGGCGTCCTTGAGTTCGCTGAGGTCGCGACCGATGAGCTTGGGGTTCTGGCCATGTGCCTGCCAGACGCCCTTGAGATTGCCCACGAACACATACAGGTCACGGTCATGGAACTGGCCGCCCTGCTTGTTGATTTCTGCAAATGCCTTTTCGGTGCCTTGCGACTTGATGAAGGCAGCAGCCTTCTTGGCCATGGCCTGTGCCTCGGCCTTGGTGCCATTCTTCGCTTGGGCCAGAGCTACACCGGGCAGCAAAGCGGCGATGACGGCAAACGCCGCAATGAACTTCTTGAACATGACAGTCACTCCTGGGGGGCAATTGATGGACGCCAGCAGCCTGATGGAATCGGCGCCCTACGGACTCGCAAAATTGCAGACGAATCTCTGCGCCCAAGTTATCGATTCACCGCCGTCAAGCTTGAGTCGAATAAGCGGGGCAATTTCCGTCAATTCGCAGCCCGACGTCCATCACCCGCCGCACGGGGCAATGTCACTCAGATCGCGCCGATTGCGCCCAGTACGGCCCCGCCGCCGATCAGCACCAGCAAGTGCAGCCGCGTGCGCCAGACCAGCAGGGCGGCGACCGCGCTTGCCAGCGCATGACGCCAGCCTGGCGTCTGCACGGTGAGGATCCATGCCGTCGCCACGAACAGCGTGATCGTGACCGGCGCCAGACCGGCAGTGAAGGCACGCACGCTCGGCCAGTCGCGCCGCGCGCCGCCCCAACGTGCGGCGGCCAGGGCGAGTGTGGTCGAGGGCAGCATGATGCCCAGCATGGTGGCGGCCACGCCAAGCAGGCCGCCGGCCTGATAGCCCATGACGGCGACAAAGAGCACGTTCGGGCCGGGCGCCGCCTGCGCAATGGCGATCGATGCATTGAACTGCGCATCGCTCAGCAGCCCGGTCTGCCCGACCAGATAGCGGTGCATATCGGGCGCGGTACTGATGGCGCCGCCGATCGCCAGCAGGGAGAGCAGCAGAAAGTGCAGGAACACGTCGAACCACTGCGCCGGGCTCATGCATCGCCTCCACGCCGTTCCTGCGCCCGGATGCGGCGCCAGGCATGGCCCCAGCCCACGGCGCCGAGCACGGCCAGTACCCAGATCAGCGGCCAGCGCAGCAGGGCAATGCCGGCAAAGGTGGCCACGGCCAGCGCGATGCACATGGGCAGGCCCATCGGATTCCTGCGCAGCGCCGGCATGAGCCGCAGCGCGCTGCCGACGATCAGCCCGGCCGACACGGCGGCCATGCCGCGCAGCGCGCCCGCCACCATCGGGTGACCAGACCAGTGCACGTACAGCGCAGTCAGGCCGATGACGATGACCAGGGGCAACAGCATCATGCCGGCCAGCGCGGCAAAGGCACCCCGCAGGCCGAAGAAGCGGTCACCGATCATCAGGGCGAGGTTGCACACATTCGGCCCCGGCAGCACCTGCGCAAGCGAGAGCAGCTCGACGAACTCCTC
>DASSQC010000016.1:0-2348 GCA_035702705.1 Burkholderiaceae bacterium
TCACCCGCCGTCTGGGGACCGTCGCCTACTGGGAGGGCTTGAGCCGGGTCAGCGGTACCCTGAACGGACGCGGCTATCTTGAAATGACCGGATACGCCGGCAAGTTGAACCTGTGAGCCGCGCAGCGGCATCGACACAACGCCGCGCAGCGGCCTGCACAGCACGCCGCACCACGGCATCCACAGAACGGCGCCCCATGTCTGCCCCCAAGCCTGACCCCGCCCCACCCAACAAGCTGCCCGTGCTGCGCGCGCTGCTGCCCTTCATCCGGCCGTATCGGGCGCGGGTAGCGCTGGCCGGGGTGTTCCTGGTCATCACGGCGCTGGCGGCACTGGTGCTGCCGGTGATGCTCAAGCAGGTGATCGACCAGGGCTTCGCCCCCGCCCTGCAGCACGGCGACACGAGCTACCTCAAGACCACGCTCTGGGGGCTGGCGATCGTCGGCATCATCATGAGCCTGGGGGGCGGCGCCCGCTTCATGATCGTCACGTGGCTGGGCGAGCGCGTGGTGAGCGACATCCGCAGCGCGGTCTACGCCCGGCTGCTGCAGCAGCCCCCGGAGTTCTTCGAAAGCCTCAAGACCGGCGAGGTCTTGAGCCGCCTGACCACCGACACCACGCTCATTCAAACCCTGGTGGGCTCCAGCCTCTCGATGGGACTGCGCAACTGCATCACCCTGGTGGGCGCGGTCATCATGCTCCTGATCGGCCACACCAAGACCACGCTAATCGTGCTGACCATGATTGCGGTGATGATCGGCATCGTCATGCTGTTCTCGCGCCGCGTGCGCAAATTGAGCCGCGCCAGTACCGACCGCGTGGCCGATATCTCCAGCCAGGCCGGCGAAACCCTCAACGCCATGAGCACCGTGCAGATCATGACGCAGGAGGGCCGCGAGAACCGCCGCTTTGCCGAGCGCGTGGAAGACGCCTTTGCCACGGCGATGAAGCGCACCCGCGTGCGCGCCATGCTGATCGTCTTCATCATGCTCGCGTTTTTGGGCGGCATCCTCTGGGGCATCTGGGACGGCGGCAATGCGGTCATTCGCGGAGAAACCACCTTCGGCCAGCTCTCGCAGTTCGCCATCTATGCGCTCATGGTCGGCAGCGCCGCCGCCGTGCTGGCCGAAGTCTGGGGTGACGCCCTGCGTGCCGCCGGCGCCAGCGAGCGCCTGGTGGAGCTGCTCAGCGCCCAGCCGGGCATCCGCTCACCCGCGCATCCGGCGGCCCTGCCCGCCACGGCGGGCGGGGTGAACGTGGCCTTTGAGCAGGTGGAATTTGCCTACCCCACCCGGCCGGAGCGCAAGGTGCTGCATGCGCTCAGCTTCAACGTGAACGCCGGCGAGCGCGTGGCACTCGTCGGCCCCTCCGGCGCCGGCAAGAGCACGGTGTTCGCGCTGCTGGCGCGCTTCTATGACGTACAGGGCGGCGCCGTGAAGGTGGCGGGCGTGCCGGTGACGGAGCTCGCGCTGGACGATCTGCGCCGGCTCATCAGCGTCGTGCCGCAGGAGCCGGTGATCTTCTCGGACAACGCACTGGAGAACATCCGCTACGGCCGCCCGGAGGCCAGCGAGGCCGAGGTCATGGCCGCCGCCCGCGCCGCCCAGGCCCACGACTTCATCAGCCAGCTGCCCGAGGGCTACCAGACCTACCTCGGTGAGCGCGGTGTACGCCTGAGTGGCGGGCAGAAGCAGCGCATCGCGATTGCGCGCGCCATCCTGCGCGACGCGCCCCTGCTGCTGCTGGACGAAGCCACCAGCGCCCTGGACGCCGAGAGTGAACAGGCCGTCCAGCAGGCGCTCGAAGTCGCCATGCAGGGCCGCACCACCCTGGTGATCGCCCACCGCCTGTCCACCATCCAGAACGCCGACCGCATCCTGGTGTTTGAAGACGGCCGCGTGGTGGAAAGCGGGCCGCATGCGCAGCTGGTGGCGGCGGGTGGCTTGTATGCGCGGCTGGCGGCGCTGCAGAGTTTGGCGGAGGGGCGGCGGGAGCGCTGATGTGCGCTCCAGAAATACTTGGGCCTCGAATGGCCACCGATGGACGCAGAGGAACAGCCGACTGCAGCGGGTCACCACGCCGGCCGCATCGCACGCACGGCAGGTGGCGCTTGCACGCCGTCATCGGGGTCATCTCTGATGCCAAAAGGCTTCCCCGCTTGTCCCATGCTGAGGGCGGGGTTGCGGCGGGCCTGCCCGCCGCCGCCCGAAGAGCGAGCGCCTGCCAGCGCGAGCCCCGTGGCGCCACAAGCCGGTTGTTCGGCGCGCCTTTCCAGCCATTTCGGCCTGGAAAGCCGCATGAATGCTGGATCTGGCTAACGAAGTCCGGGCTCAGGCGCTGCGCTGCGTG
>DASSQC010000017.1:0-3845 GCA_035702705.1 Burkholderiaceae bacterium
AATGACCTGCATGGCCACCTGCAGACCAGCAACCCGGTGCCGTGGACCTATCCGGTCAACGACCCCGCGCGCCCGGGTGCCACGCTGCAAGCGGCCCACGGCGGGCTGCCCCATCTGATGACGGCACTGGAAGCGCTGCGCACGCAGGCCGGCACCAGCCTGACTGTGGGTGTGGGCGACATGATCGGCGGCTCGCCGCTGGGGTCCTCGCTGCTCAAGGACGAGCCCACGATCGAGGCGCTCAACCAGCTCGGCGTGAGCGTGAGCGTGGTCGGCAATCACGAGTTCGATGCCGGGCGCGAGGAACTGCTGCGCCGCATCCGCGGCCAGTGCCCGGCGGGTGGCTGCGCGCTGCCGGGCTACCGCGGCGCGCGGTTCGAGTACATCGCCGCCAACGTGCTGGAGGGCGAGCAGCCCTGGCTCAAGCCCTATGTGATCCGTGAACTCAACGGGGTCAAGATCGCCTTCATCGGCGCCGTCACGCGCGACACGCCGAGCATCGTCTCGGCCGCCGGCATCCGCGGCCTGCGCTTCACCGAGGAAGCCCAGGCCATCAACCGCTTTGTGCCGGCGGCTCGCGCCGAGGGCGCGCAGGTGCTGGTGGCGCTGGTGCACGAGGGCGGTCGCGTGCCGAATCAAGCGGCTGGCGTGGTGAACGACCCGACCTACGCGTGCGAGGGCCTGGAGGGCGCGATTGTCGGCATCAACGAGCGTCTGGACCCCGCCATCAGCGTGGTGTTCTCGGCGCACACGCATCAGGCCTATACCTGCAAGCGCAATGGCCGGCTGCTGGTGCAGGGGCAGGCCTATGGCGCACTGATCAGCGAGGTGAAGCTGCAGGTCGATGCCCGCACCGGCGCCGTCAGCAGCGCCACGGCCTTCAACCACAAGGTGGCGCAATCCGCGTATGCCGCATCGCCGGCGGCCAAGCCGCTGCTCGACGAGGTCGAGCGCCTGACCGGCCCGATCAAGAACCGCACCATTGCCACACTGCCCGCACAGCTCACGCGCCGCTCGGCCGCAGGCAGTGACAGTCCGCTGGGCGGCGTGATCGCCGATGCGCAGCTGGCCTATGTGCGCAAGCTCATGCCGGCCGACGTGGCCTTCATGAACCCGGGCGGCGTGCGCGCCGATCTGCCCGTGGCCAGCACCCCGCCGCCGATCACCGTATCCATGGCCGATGCCTTTGCCACCCAGCCCTTCGGCAACGACGTGGTGGTGATGAGCCTGAGCGGCGCACAGATCCTGGAGCTGCTGCAGCAGCAGTGGGCAGGCCGCGAAGCCGACAGCCCGCGCCTGCTGCAGCCGAGCCAGAGCCTGAGCTACCGCTGGGATGCCCGCCTGCCGATCGAACAGCGCATCATCGATGTGCGCATTGATGGCGCCCCGCTCGACGCGGCGCGTAGCTATCGCGTGGTGGTCAACAGCTTCATGGCCGAAGGCGGCGACCGCTTCAGCGTGCTGCGCCAGGGCACGGGGCGCCAGATCGTCGGCCAGGATATCGAGGCCCTGGTGGAGTACCTGCAAAGCCGGGGCGACGCGCTGCGTCCGCCCTTTCTGCCTCGGGTCACGCGCGTGGATGCACCGACCGCACGACCGTAAGAAAAGATGGCCGATAGTGGGTGAATTTATCTGGTCATAAATGCCGCTTCTCGCTTCTGATACGCGGTAAGCGGCATTATTCTGATGCAATTATTTATGGCCGAAAAAGATTTAATTGAGTATTCATGCGGGGCTTCGGCTGCTCGGCTGAAGCGCTGCAAGCCCACATAATGACGGGGTGTTCGCTCCTCGCACCGTCTTCCTCGACCTCGAAACCACCGGCATGAGCCCGGAGCGTGAGCGCATCACGGAGATTGGCCTGGTGGTGGTGGAAGGTGGCGAGGTCCGCGAGCGCTGGCAGACGCTTGTGAATCCGGGCAAGTCCATTCCGCCGGACATCAGCTGGTTCACCGGCATCACCAACGAGATGGTGCGCGATGCACCGGAGTTCGAGCAGGTGGCCGATGCGCTCTGGGCGCGCCTGCAGGGCGCCCTCTTGGTGGCGCACAACGCCCGTTTCGACTACGGCTTTCTCAAGGCCGAGTTCGCCCGCCTGGGGCGCACCTACATCACCAAGCCCCTGTGCACGGTCAAGCTCTCGCGCACCCTGGACCCGGAACAGCGCAGCCACAGCCTGGATGCGCTCATCGAGCGCTGGGGCCTGGGCCGCGAAGCCAGACACCGCGCCATGGGCGATGCCGAGCGGCTGTGGGTCTTCGCTCAGAAGCTCGCGCAACGCTACAGCCCGGCACTGATCGAGGAGGCCGTGCGCGTGATCACGCGCCGCGCCAGCCTGCCGCCGCACCTGCCGCCCACGCTCTTCGACGAGATGCCCGCCACGCCAGGGGTCTACACCTTCCATGCAGAGCACGGCCAGATCCTGTACATCGGCAGGAGCATCAGCCTGAAGGACCGGGTCGCCGCGCACTTCTACGACGTGAAGAACGAGCGCGAGCAGCAGCTTGCGGCACAGGTGCATCGGGTGACGTGGGCGCCCTGCGCTGGCGCGCTGTCCACCGCGGTGCGCGAAGCCGAGGCCATCAAGACCCATGCCCCGGCGGCCAACGTGGCCCTGCGCCGCAACGAGCGCGCCGTGCTGCTGCAGGTGGATGCGATGTGCCGCCTGCGCTACCTGCCCGCGCAGACGGTGGCAGATGCGACCGAGGTACCCGACGGTGCCGAGCAGGCGTCTGCGCTCTACGGCCCGTTCGCATCGCGCGCTGCGGCTCGCGCTGCGGTAGTGGCGCTGGCGCGTGAATTCCAGCTCTGCCTCAAGACGCTCGGCCTGGAGCTGGCGGCGCGCGGCGAGCCCGCGGCCAGTGGCTGCTTCAACCTGCAGATCCGGCGCTGCCTGGGCGCCTGCGTGAACCGCGAGCCTGTTGCCGACCATGTGCAGCGCGTGCACGGCGCGCTGGCCGATCACCGCCTGCTGCGCTGGCCCTGGCCCGGCGCCATGGCGGTGGTGGAACGCTCGGACGACGGCCTGCTCGAAGACTGGGTGGTCATCGACCGCTGGTGCGTGCTGGGCGTGGTGCGCAGCCAGGACGCCGCGCTCGAACTGGCCCGCACCGCCAAGCGGCGCTTCGATCTGGATCTGTACCGGATGGTGCGCAAGCTGCTGGCGCCCGCCGCCGATCTGCAGCAAGCTGCTGTGCGCCTGGAGGCGCTGTTCCCGCCCGCACCGGCGGTCGACGCCGGAGATCAGCCGCCGTGAAGCCGCCGCCTGGGCCCGGAATCCGGCGGTCGGTCGAATCAGCCGTCCACTGCAGTGCGCTGACTGGCACCATCCGGTCTGTTGCGGGTGGGTCAGGTCGATCGATGCCAGAGCGTCGCATGGGCCCATCTGTTCAAGCTCCTCTGTCACTCCCGAGAAAACCATGAACGCCACCCTTCAAGCCTGCTCTGCATCGTCCCCACCCGCTCGGCGCCTGGCCCGCATGCGTGCCAGGCTGGGGCTTGGCGCCTTGATGCTGGCCGCAACAAGCCTGCTGCCGGTGCACGCACAAAGCGCGGCGCAGCCGCAGAGTGCCCCGGCGCAGACGCGGGTGGTTGAGGAGCCGAGGCTGCCGGCAAACTTTGCCTATCGCGCCTTCGAGACGACGGACGCTCTGGGCCGCGCGGTGCGCTTCTATCTCACGGATGTCGAGAGCAGCGATGACCGGCCGCTGGTGCTGGCCCTTCAGGATGCCGGCTGCGGCTCGCTGTTCCAGCAGGTGGATGGCCGGGTGGCCGGTGGCTGGTTCACCGGTCTGCGCGGTGCCGGCCGGCCCGCGGTTCAGACGCTGATCATCGAGAAGCCCGGT
>DASSQC010000018.1:0-3078 GCA_035702705.1 Burkholderiaceae bacterium
GGTGGATCTGGCGCGGCTGTGGCGCGGGCGCTGACCCTGCACGAGTTCAAGCAGCGCAATCGTGCCCATGACCTGCTCGACTTTTTCGAGCCATTCATTCCTGTAGGACGGCTCGGTTGGGATGGACGGGATTGTGCTGCTTGAACTCGTGCGGCGTCAGGTAGTTCAGGCTGCTGTGGGGGCGCACGGCGTTGTAGTGGCGCCGCCAAGCCTCGATGATCACCGCGGCCTCGCGGCGCGAGCGGAACCACTCCAGGCTCAGGCACTCGTCGCGGAACTTGCCGTTGAAGCTCTCGTCGGCACCGTTCTGCCAGGGCTTGCCGGGGTCGTTCAGCGCGGTGGCGATGCCCGTCTGGCTGATCCACTCCAGAATGGCCAGACTGACGAACTCGGGGCCATTGTCCGAGCGCAGATACAGCGGCGCGCCGTGCAGGCTGACCAGGCGCGACAGAACTTCGATCACCCGCCGGGAACGGATCGAGCCGGCCACATCGATGGCCAGGCACTCGCGGGTGTACTCGTCGATCACGGTCAGACACTTGATCTGCTGGCCTGCAGCGGTGGTGTCGAAGACGAAGTCGTAGGCCCACACCGCGTTGGCCTTGAAGGGGGTGAACGGTCGAGGTCGGCCACTGGCGATGCGCCGGCGCGGCCGTCTCTTGGGCAGCAACAGCCCGGCCTGGCGCCACAGCCGGTGCGTGCGCGACCAGCTCAGCACGAAGCCCTGGCGCTGCAGGAACACGCGGATGCGCCGGTAGCCGTAGCGCGGGTACTGCGCCGACAGCGCCTTCATGGCCTCCATGACCGGCGCGTCCTTGGCGGGCATGCGCAGCTCGTAGCCCAGCCCCGATCGGGCCATCGTCAACAGCCCGCAAGCGCGTCGCTGCGACAGGCCACGCTGGCACGCCAGCGCCACCTGTTCGCGGCGAGCCTGCGGGCTCACCATTTTTTTGCGTTGATCTCCTTGAGCACCTCGATGTCCAGGGCCGCCTCGGCCAGCAGCTTCTTCAGCCGGGCGTTCTCCTGCTCCAGCGTCTTCAGCCGCTTGACGTCGGCCGCCTCCATCTGGCCAAAGTGCTTGCGCCAGGCGTAGATCGTGGGCTCGCTGACCTTGTGCTTCTTGGCCGCCTCGGCCACCGTGGTGCGGTCTGCATCGCGCAGCACCTGGACCATCTGCTCTTCAGTGAATCGGCTCTTCCTCATGGGCTCCTCGCGGATCGGGAGCCATCTTTACAGGAATCATTGGTCCGAAGAAGTCGAGCAGGTCAATCCCCAGGTGTGCGGCGGCACGCGCACGGCAACGCGTCTTCTCGTCCGCGCAGCTTGGCATGTGGTCGAGCAAGTTCAACATGCGGGGCAGCCTGTCACCATCTTCCGCAGCGGGGGTTTGAGGTGACGCCTTGCCCGATGCTCCGGCGGCCCGCCACCGGCTGGCCGCGTCTGTCGGCGGAACATGTGGCCGCCAGCAGGCCGCCGGTGGCGGCTGCTTGACTGGCGCGTTGCGCCTTACAGGACCCTTCGACATGCTTCGCAGAACATTGCTCTCCGCGCTCTTGGCTCTCGTTGCACCACCGATGGCGGTGCAAGCCGAGGACACGCCGAAACCGGGCACACTGGGATTCGCAGTGGCGATTGACGGTGACGGGTCCTTCTTCAATCCAACGCTCAAGACAGTGACGATCAAGTCGGTCGTTCCGGGTCGGCCAGCGGCGATTGCAGGCATCACGCCTGGCGATCAGATCGTGGAAGTCGAAGGCAGGCAGGTGGCCGGTCGCAAGGCCGGCGATCTTCAACCGCTGATGCGCAAGAACGCAGGCGAAACCCTTGGGCTGCGACTGCGCAAGCCAGGCGGAGAGGTCTACGCGGTGGTGCTGGTGGCCGCACCGAAGGACTGATGGCGCATTCGCCCCATGCGGTGAAGGCCGACCCATCGCCCAGCTGCCCCGCAACGGCAAGCGGCGCAGCCCCGGGGTGCAGCGCATGGTGCATCATTGCGGCACGGGTTCACGCCGGCTGCCGCCGCGGGCCGATGGGCTCGAATGTCCGGCCGCGCCGCCCACCCTCCAGCGATGTTCGATCACGTCGTCTTCTCGGTCAGCAACTACGAGGAAGCCAAAGCCTTCTTCGTCAAGGCGCTTGCACCGCTTGGCGTCGAGGTCGTGTCAGAGGGGCCGCTTGGCATAGAACTGTGCCGTGCCGGCCACCCGGCCTCCCTGTGCCTTCGACGGGTGGAGGAGGCGACGACGCATCTGCACTTGGCCTTCACGGCCGAGTCCAGGCAACAGGTCCAGGATTTCTATCGCGCTGCGCTGGCGGCAGGGGGCAAGGACAACGGGGCGCCCGGACTGCGCCCGCAGTACAGCGGCACCTACTACGCGGCCTTTGTGGTCGGCCCGGACGGGCACAACATCGAAGCGGTGTTCCATGGGCCCGAGGCGTGAGCTTCAGGCGCTCGCAAGGCGCGCCCCCGCCGGCGCGGCACGGCTGACCGCGGCGTCCCGCCCGGCCCCTGCGGTCCCGGTGAATTGGGCTGTCCCGCCTCGCAGGCGGGGCCCTGGCAACAGCGCAGCGTCTTGACGTCTTCAATCGCCCTGCGGTTCGTCGCGGCACTGGCTTGCGCCGCAGGCGCCGGCGTCTTCTGGTTCCTGTACTTCAGCTTGTACTGGGCGCACCGCGATCGGTTCAACGAGGCCGGGCGCGACGTGGATCAGACGACGATGGTGGTCCATCACGCGCAAAGCGGTGTGCTGGCCGTGCCCGCCGTCGCGTTGTCGATCCTTGCGCTGGTCTTCGCGTTCCTCTGGCGGTCCGCCCGCAGGCTGCACAAGGCCCAGCAGGAAGCTCGGTCGTCCGCTGGCTGAGCGCCGGCCCATCGCGTTCAGCCGGTAAATTGTTCTGTCGCGGGCCCATCGCCCCCGCCAGCAGGGGGCTCGGCCCAGACGTTGGGCACCACGACCGCCACGCCACCGCAGGCCAGACCCATGAAGACCCAGTACTACACAGCGACAAGCCTTGACGGCTTCATCGCGACCGAGGACGACTCGATCGAGTGGCTTTTTCCGCTGGGCGACATCAATG
>DASSQC010000019.1:0-5122 GCA_035702705.1 Burkholderiaceae bacterium
ACCACGCCTTCGTTGCCGCCCAGCACGTCCTTGGAGAACACCGAAAACTGCGTGAGAAAGGTGGCGCCGAAGAACCACAGCCAGCTGATGCCGAGCAGCGAGCGAAAGACCACCAGATCCTTGTGCGCGAGCTTCAGATTGCTCCAGGTCTCGGTGAACGGGTTCCAGTTGATGCGCAGCCCGGCATCCACCGGCGCTGTCTTGGGAATCATCAGGCTGGCCGCCAGGCCCACGAAGGCCACCACGAGCGTTGCGGCGGCGGCATAGGTCACACCGGTGGCTGCGGCACCCGGCTCACTCTTCATCAGGAAGCCGGCGCCCATGGTGCCGAGCAGAATGGCCACGAAGGTGCCCATCTCCACCAGGCCGTTGCCGCCCACGATCTCCTCGGGCTTCAGGTGCTGAGGCAGGTAGGCGAACTTGGCCGGACCGAACAGTGTGGAATGCAGGCCCATCAGGAAGGTGGTGGCCAGCAGCAGGGGCAGGCTGTGCATGATGAAACCCACCGCACCCAAGAGCATGAAGGCCACTTCCAGCACCTTCACCAGCCGCATGACCTGCGTGACACCGTAGCGGTCGCTCAACTGCCCGCTGGTGGCCGAGAACAGCACGAAGGGCAGCACAAACAGCGCCGCAATCAGGTTCACCACAAGCGCCGGATTGGCCGCATTGATCTCTGCGGCGTGATAGGTCACCAGCAGCGTGAAGGCGAACTTGAAGATGTTGTCATTCGCCGCGCCGCAGAACTGTGTGACGAAGAACGGCGCAAAGCGGCGCTGTGACAGCAGCGACCACTGGCTGTGCTCGGTGGACATTCAGACTCCCTCGATGACGGACAGGTGCGCACTCTGCGGTGCGTGGGCGCCAAGCGTACAGCGAGGGATGCGGGGAGCTATTTCAGGGCTACGGGGAGTAGCGCAATGAGCGACTAAAGGCTGTTGCGCCAGCCGCAGCTGGGAAGAGCACGATCGAGACACGAAACACAGGACGAAAGGCAGCCACAGCGCATGAAAGTGCCGGGTGAGCGTAGCGAGCGTGCCGCAGCGCCGCCGAGGAGCGCAGACGTACGAGCAGTACGTCGAGCACCGGACGCGGCGATCCGGCGCGCGCAGTAGCTCAACCGGTACTTTCCTCGGGCTCGGGCCAATCGCGGATATAGGCCTTCAGCATCTTGTTCTCGAAGCTCTGCGCCTCAAGCACGGCCTTGGCGACGTCATAGAAGGAGATCACGCCCAGCAGCGTGCGGGCATTCATCACCGGCAGGTAGCGGGTGTGCTTCTCGAGCATCATGCGGCGCACCTCGTTGACCTCGGTGTCCGGCGTGCAGGTCATGGGCGCGTCGTCCATCACGCTGCGGATCAGGGTGGTCCCGACAACGCCGCCCTGCTTGTGCAGGGTCTCGATGATCTCGCGGAAAGTCAGCATGCCGACCAGATCGCCGTGGTCCATCACGACCAGCGAACCGATGTCGCGCTCGGCCATGGTCGCCACGGCCTCAGCCAGCGGCATGTCCGGGTTGGCGGTGAACAGCACGTCGCCCTTCACTTTCAGGATTTCAGAAACCTTCATGGCGCCTCCTCGTGCTCACGCTCCTGTGGGGGGTTGCGCAGATACTATCCCAGCCTCGTTTGAATGCAACCGCGGGCCCATCCCATGAGCGATCGACCCTACCCCGGCTTCGACACCCTGGCGCTGCATGCCGGTGCCCGGCCGGACCCTGCGACCGGCGCACGTGCCACGCCGATCTACGCCAGCACCTCGTTCGTGTTCGAGGACAGCGAGCACGCCGCCAGCCTGTTCAACATGGAGCGCGCCGGGCACGTGTACTCGCGCATCTCCAACCCGACCGTGGCCGTCTTCGAGGAGCGCGTTGCCACCCTGGAGGGCGGCGTGGGGGCCATTGCCACCGCCAGCGGGCAGGCCGCGCTGCATCTGGCCATCTGCACGATCGCCGGCGCAGGCAGTCATGTCGTGGCCAGCCGATCGCTGTACGGCGGCAGCCAGAACCTGCTGGCCTATACGCTCAAGCGCTTCGGCATCGAGACCACCTTCGTCAATCCGCGTGAACTGGACGAATGGCGCGCCGCAATTCGGCCGAACACGAAGCTGCTATTCGGCGAGACCCTGGGCAACCCCGGTCTGGACGTGCTGGACATTCCGGCCATCAGCGAGATGGCCCACGCACGGCATCTGCCCCTGCTCGTGGACAGCACCTTCACGTCGCCGTGGTTGATGCAACCCTTTGAGCATGGGGCCGATCTGCTGTTCCATTCCGCCACCAAGTTTCTGGGTGGGCATGGTGTTGCGATTGGCGGGGTACTGGTGGACAGCGGCCGCTTCGACTGGCAGGCCGCGCATGCAGCGAACGGCCACTTTGCAGAACTCTGCGAGCCGTACGCAGGCTTTCACAACATGGTGTTCACGGAGGAGTCCACTGTGGGCGCCTTCCTGCTGCGTGCCCGGCGCGAGGGGCTGCGCGACTTCGGCGCCTGCATGAGCCCACACACGGCCTTTCTGCTGCTGCAGGGCATCGAGACCCTGCCGCTGCGCATGGAGCGCCATGTGGCCAACACGCGCAGGGTGGTTGAGATGCTCGCCGCCCATCCGATGGTCGAGCGCGTGGGCTATCCAGAGCTCGAAAGTCACCCTGACCACGCGCTGGCAAAGCGGCTGCTGCCGCGCGGCTGCGGTGCGGTCTTCAGCTTCGATCTGCGCGGCACACGCGCGGCGGGCCGCACCTTCGTCGAGCACCTCAAGCTGTTCTCGCATCTGGCCAATGTGGGCGATGCGAAGTCGCTCGTGATTCACCCGGCGTCCACCACGCACTTCCGCGTGGCGGACGAGGACCTCGCCCGGAGCGGTATCACGCAGGGCACCATCCGCCTGTCGATCGGCCTGGAAGATGCCGATGACCTGATCGAGGACCTCAAGCGGGCACTCAAAGCGGCAGAACGGGTGATGAAGTCATGAAGCTCGGTGAACTCTATGCCTACACCGGCGGCAAGGCCTTTGATGCGGCCAAGCCCAGTGTGCTGTTCATCCACGGCGCGCAGAATGACCACTCCGTCTGGATCCTGCAGAGCCGCTGGTGCGCCAACCACGGATACAACACCCTGGCCATCGACCTGCCGGGCCACGGCCAGAGCGCGGGGCCGCTGTGCACAAGCGTTGAGCTGATGGCAGACGCCGCAGCAGCGGCGCTTGACACAGCGGGCCTGGAGCACGTGCATGTCGTGGGCCACAGCATGGGCTCGCTGATCGCGCTGGAGCTCGCCGGGCGCCTGAAGCGCGCGCGCAGCCTCACCTTGGTCGGTACGGCACTGCCCATGAGGGTCAGCGATGCGCTGCTCGCCGCCACGCGGGAGGCGCCACTCAAGGCCATGGACATGATCAATGCATGGAGCTTCTCCGGCGCATGGGGCGGCTTCTCGCACAAGCCGCAGGCGCCGGGGCCAGGCTTTGCCACGCCTTGGGGCAGCCTGCAGTTGATGCACCGCATCCACATCAAGAACGGCGCAGAGGTGTTGCCGACTGACTTCGCCGCCTGCAATGCCTATGCGCCCCCGCCGGCACTGCTGCAGGACATCGATTGCCCCGCTCTCGTGGTGGCAGGCAGTGCCGACCAGATGACGCCGCCGAAAGCGGGCCGGGCCGTGGCCGCCGCCCTGCCCGCTGCACGCCTTGTGGTGCTTGAAGGTGCCGGCCACCAAAGCATGAGTGAAGCGCCGGACGAGCTGCTCAAGGCGCTGGCTGCGCATCTGCAGTCCGCAGCTTGAAGCGTGGCACCCACGGTTCTACGCTGATCTGAAGCCCATCGAGGAGACACCATGAGCGAGACCACCGCCACACCCCATCGCTACACGAGCTTTGCCGAGTTCTATCCCTTCTATCTGAGCGAGCACAGCAACCGCACCTGCCGCCGCCTGCACTTTGTCGGCTCCTCGCTGGCGCTGCTGATTGCCGCCGCCGGCCTGTGGCGCGGCCAGCCGGTCTATCTGCTCTACGCCCTGCTGTGCGGCTATGCCTTCGCCTGGATCGGCCACTTCGTTTTCGAGAAGAACAAACCCGCGAGCTTCAAGCAGCCGCTCTACAGCTTCATGGGCGACTGGCGCATGTGGTTCCAGATCCTGACGGGCAAGATCAGGTTCTGACCCGGCCCATCGGAACAGGGCGTTCCGCTTGTCCGGCGGACTTCTTCAGCCACTTTGGCCTCAAGAAGCGCATCAACGCTGGATCCAGCCTTGATTCTGCGGGCTAGCGACCGCGAATGTCCCGCGAGATCTTCTCGGCCATCATCAGCGTGGGCGAGTTGGTGTTGCCGCTGGTGATGGTCGGCATCAGGCTCGCATCCACCACGCGCAGGCCACCCACACCATGCACCCGGCCTTGCGCATCGCACACGGCCATCGGATCGGCAGCCGGGCCCATCTTGCAGGTGCCCACGGGATGGAAGATGGTGGTGCCGATGGCGCCGGCGGCGGTTGCGAGATCAGCGTCCGAGACGAACTGCATGCCGGGCTTGAACTCCTCGGGCCGGTAGCGCGCCAGCGCAGGCTGGGCGGCGATGCGCCGCGTCAGGCGGATGGACTCGGCCGCCACCTGCCGGTCTTCATCGGTGGACAGGTAGTTGGGCGCAATGTGCGGTGTGGCGTCCGGATCGCTGCTTGCGGCATGGATGCTGCCGCGGCTGGTCGGCCGCAGGTTGCACACGCTCGCCGTGAAGGCATCGAAGCTGTGCAGGGGCTGGCCGAATGCCTCCAGCGTGAGGGGCTGGACGTGGTACTGCACGTTGGCGCGGGCGTGCCGCTCGCTGCTGCGCGCAAAGGCGCCGAGCTGGCTCGGGGCCATGCTCATCGGCCCGGTGCGCGTCAGCAGGTATTCCAGCCCGATGCGCGCCTTGCCGAACCAGTTGCTCGCCAGGGTGTTGAGCGTCTTGACGCCCTGCACCTTGAAGGCCATGCGCACCTGCAGATGGTCCTGCAGGTTCTCGCCCACGCCGGGCAGGTCGTGCACCACGGGCACGCCAAGCGCGGAGACCCGTGCGCCCTGCCCCACGCCGCTGCGCTCCAGCAGCACCGGGGTGTTCACCGCGCCGGCGCAGAGAATGACTTCCTTGTTCGCA
>DASSQC010000020.1:0-6188 GCA_035702705.1 Burkholderiaceae bacterium
TGCTGGCGCTTGGTGGCGGCAGCCTGCGCGCGACGCTCTGCGGCGGCCTCGGCGCGTTCCTTCCTTTCGCGCTCGCTCCTGAGCTGCGCCGCGCTGCGCGCTTCGGCACCGGCCTGCTGCTGGGCCTGACGCTGCTCTGCGCTGCTCGCCGCCGGGCTGGTGCTGACCTCACGCACGGCGCGCGTGCCGCCGGGGCACTCGCCCTGCACATAAGTCACCTTGCCGGCGGCGTCCTCGCAGCGCGTGAGCGCAGCCTGTGCGGGCGCACTGACCCATGTGCAGACCCAGAGACTCAGCCCCGCCAGATGCCGTGCCCGAATGTTCATGCGCCCTCCGTATCGCCGCGTGATGGAGCTCGCGGTCTGTGTGTGCGAAGTTTGTCTTGCGAGGTATTGCTGCATTGCGGCATCCATGCCGCGCTGCGATGGTGTCCAGAAACTGTCTGCGCCGCAACCTGAACAGTGTCCAAGTGAATGCAAGGAATCCGTAAGCAAGCGATGGAACGCTTGCATTCAGATCAACCGGGGTCGTGCTGCAGCGCGTGGCGTTTTATTGTGGATCGCGCGTTGCGTCACTACCCTGTTTTGAAGACCCACGCAGAGTGTGCCGCGGGGCGTGTGTTGTGGTGCCGGTCCGATCAACCGGCCGATGAGGAGGTAGACATGGACATGAACCGGAGACAGTTTCTCCGGGTCAGTGGGGCGGGGCTGGCAGGTTCCAGCATCGTCGCCCTGGGGTTCTCGCCCACGGCCGCACTGGCCGAGACGCGAAACTTCAAACTGGCTCGGACCACCGAAACCCGCAACACCTGCCCGTACTGCTCGGTAGGCTGCGGCGTCATCATGTACAGCCTGGGCGACAAGGCCAAGAACGTCACGGCCGAGATCGTCCACATCGAGGGTGATCCCGATCATCCGGTCAACCGCGGCACGCTGTGCCCCAAGGGCGCAGGCCTGCTGGACTTTGTGCACAGCCCGAATCGCCTGAAGTACCCGGAGATCCGCGAGCCGGGCAGCAAGGAATGGAAGCGCGTGAGCTGGGAAGAGGCGATGAGCCGCCTCACCAAGCTCATGAAGGCTGACCGCGACGCCAACTTCGTGGCGCAGACGGCCGACGGCAAGACCGTCAACCGCTGGCTGACCACCGGCATGCTCTGCGCGAGCGCATCGTCCAATGAGTCGGGCTACCTGACTCACAAGGCCATGCGTTCGCTGGGGATGCTGGTCTTCGACAACCAGGCGCGCGTCTGACACGCCCCGACGGTGGCCAGTCTGGCCCCGACGTTTGGGCGCGGTGCGATGACCAACCATTGGGTGGACATCAAGAACGCCGATCTCGTGCTCATCATGGGCGGCAATGCCGCCGAGGCCCACCCCTGCGGTTTCAAGTGGGTGATCGAGGCCAAGCACCACAACAAGGCCAAGCTGGTCGTGGTCGATCCGCGCTTCACGCGGTCTGCGGCCATGGCCGACTACTACGCGCCGATCCGCGCGGGTACCGACATCGCCTTCCTGGGCGGCGTCATCAACTACCTGCTTGCCAACAACAAGATCCAGCAGGAGTACGTCAAGGCGTACACCAACGCGAGCTTCATCGTCGGCGAGGGCTACAAGTTCGAGGACGGCATCTTCTCGGGCTACGACGAATCCAAGCGCAGCTACAGCAACGCGACCTGGAACTACGAGTTCGACGAGAAGGGCTTTGCCAAGGTTGACGAGACGCTGCAGCACCCGCGCTGTGTGCTCAACGTCATGAAGGCCCACTACGCGCGCTACACGCCGGAGATGGTCTCCAAGGTGACGGGCACGCCCAAGGACAAGTTCCTGAAGGTCTGCGAACACATCGCCACGACCGCCGCCCCCAACAAGGCCATGACCATCATGTACGCGCTGGGCTGGACACAGCACAGCCAGGGCAGCGAGATGATCCGCGCAGCGGCCATCGTGCAGCTGCTGCTGGGCAACATCGGCATTGCCGGTGGCGGCATGAACGCCTTGCGCGGCCACAGCAACATCCAGGGTCTGACCGACCTCGGTCTGCTGTCGACGAGTCTGCCGGGCTATCTCTCGCTGCCGCGCGAGAGCGAGCAGGATCTCGAGACCTACTACAAGCCGCGAGCCCTGAAGCCCCTGCGCCCGAACCAGATGAGCTTCTGGCAGAACTACCCGAAGTTCTTCGTCAGTCTGCAGAAGGCCTGGTGGGGCAAGGCGGCCACGGCAGAGAACCAGTGGGCCTATCACTACCTGCCCAAGTGGGACAAGGGCTACGACGTTCTGACTGCCTTCGAGATGATGAATCAGGGCAAGCTCAACGGCTATATCTGCCAGGGCTTCAACCCGGTCGGTTCCTTCCCAAACAAGAAGAAGATCATCGCCGGCCTGTCCAAGCTCAAGTACTTGGTGATCATCGACCCGCTGGCTACCGAGACCTCGGAGTTCTGGAAGAACTACGGCGAGTACAACGACGTCAAGAGCGAAGAGATCCAGACCACGGTCTTCCGCTTCCCCAGCACCTGCTTTGCGGAGGAAGACGGATCGCTGACGAACTCCGGCCGCTGGCTGCAGTGGCACTGGAAGGGTGCGCCGCCCCCTGGCGAAGCCAAGGGCGACCCGGAGATCATTGCCGAGATCTTCACGCGCCTGAAGGCGGCCTATGCCAAGGATGGCGGTGCCTTCCCCGACCCCATCCTGAACCTGACCTGGCCGTACAAGATTCCGCACAGCCCCTCGGCCGAGGAGCTGGCAATGGAATACAACGGTCGGGCGCTGAGCGATGTGCTCGCGCCACCCGACCCCAAGGACCCGAAGGCACCGCCCAAGGTCCTGGTCAAGGCAGGCGAGCAGCTGCCCGGCTTCGGCATGCTGCGTGATGACGGCTCGACCAGCAGCGGCTGCTGGATCTACTCCGGCAGCTGGACGCAGGCGGGCAACCAGATGGCGCGGCGCGACAACAGCGACCCCTGGGGCATCGGCCAGACCCTGAACTGGGCCTGGGCGTGGCCGGCAAACCGGCGCATTCTGTACAACGCCGCATCCAGTGCGCCCAACGGCAAGCCCTGGGATCCCAAGCGCAAACTGGTTCAGTGGAACGGAGAGCGCTGGGCGGGTGCCGATGTGCCGGACATCCGGCCTGATGCGAGCCCCGAGGACGCCGACCGCGTCAACCCCTTCATCATGACGGCCGAAGGTGTTGCGCGTTTGTTCACCCCGACCGGCATGGCAGAAGGTCCGCTGCCCGAGCACTACGAGCCCTTCGAGAGTCCGCTGGTCAACAACCCCATGCACCCCAACAACCCCAAGGCGCGGGCCAACCCAGCCGCCCGGGTGTTCAAGGGCGACATGGAAGCCTTTGGCAAGCCCTCGGAGTTCCCGTACGTGGCCACGAGCTATCGCCTCACGGAGCACTTCCACTACTGGACCAAGAACGTCCAGACCTCGGCCATCATCCAGCCGCAGCAGTTCGTCGAGATCGGCGAGGAGCTGGCGGCCGAGAAGGGCATCAAGAACGGCGATCGCGTCAAGGTCTCGTCCAACCGCGGCTTCATCAAGTGCGTGGCGGTCGTGACCAAGCGCATCCCGATGCTGGAGTGCGACGGCAAGAAGGTCCATACCGTGGGCCTGCCGAACCACTGGGGCTTCGTCGGTGTGGCGAAACCCGGGTATCTGGTCAATACGCTGACCCCTTTCGTGGGCGACGCCAATACCCAGACACCCGAGTACAAGAGCTTCACCGTCAACATCGAGAAGGCATAAGCAGGGGGCCCCATGTCATCGCTTCAATCTCTTGACATCGCGGCCCGCTCGGCGACCACCACGCCGAGCCCTCAGGCCCGCAAGACCACCGAGGTCGCAAAGCTCATCGACGTGTCCTCCTGCATCGGCTGCAAGGCCTGTCAGGTGGCGTGCATGCAGTGGAACGACCTGCGCGACGACGTTGGCGACAACGCCGGCGTATACGACAACCCGCGCGATCTCACACCCAGTTCCTGGACGGTGATGCGCTTCTCGGAAGTCGAGCCCGAGAAGGACAAGCTCGAGTGGCTGATCCGCAAGGACGGCTGCATGCACTGCGAGGATCCGGGCTGCCTGAAGGCTTGCCCGGCGCCGGGCGCAATCGTGAAATACACGAATGGCATCGTGGATTTCATCAGTGAGAACTGCATCGGTTGCGGCAACTGCGTCACGGGGTGCCCCTTCGATGTGCCACGCATCAGCAAGCAGGACAGCAAGGCCTACAAGTGCTCGTTGTGTTCCGACCGTGTTGGCGTGGGTCTCGAGCCCGCCTGCGTGAAGGCCTGCCCGACAGGCGCCATCCGCTTCGGCAGCAAGGAGGACATGCTGGACTACGGTGCAGAGCGCGTCAGCGACCTGAAGGAGCGCGGTTACGCACAAGCTGCGGTCTACGACCCCAAGGGTGTCGGCGGCACGCACGTCATGTATGTGCTGCAGCACGGTGACAAGCCGCAGCTGTACCACGGTCTGCCCAAGGACCCGCAGATCAGCCCCATGGTCTCGCTCTGGAAGGGGATCGCCAAGCCCCTGGCCGTTGCCGGCATGGTGGGTGCGGTGGTGGCCGGCTTCTTCCACTACATGACCGTCGGTCCCGTCGAGGAATTCGACAAGGACAAGACGGACGCCTGATCCGAGGAGCCTGCGATGACGACCTACCTGAAGCGCTACGAGAAGAGCGACCGCATCAACCACTGGTTGATCGTGCTGCTCTTTGTTGCAGCCGGCCTTTCCGGGCTGGCCTTTTTCCACCCGAGCCTGTTCTTCCTGAGCAATTTCTTCGGCGGCGGACCGTGGACGCGCATCCTGCACCCGTTCTTCGGTGTGGCGATGGCCCTGTGCTTCATCGTGCTGTTCATGAAGCTCTGGCGTGACAACGTCATGAACGACGCAGATCGTGAATGGCGCAAGCACGCCGGCGACATGCTGCGTGGGGACAAGTCCAAGATGCCGCCCGTGGGCAAGTACAACGCCGGGCAGAAGATGGTGTTCTGGCTGATGGCTGGCAGTCTGGCCGTGCTGCTGATCACCGGCTTCAGCTTCTGGCAGCCCTGGTTTGCGCATTTGTTCCCCATCTGGCTCGTTCGCCTGGGCGTGTTGCTGCACTCGGCCTCGGCGGTCGTCCTGATCCTGACTGTGATCGTCCATGTCTACGCGGCCATCTGGGTCAAGGGCACGGTTCGCGCCATGACGCGAGGCACGGTCAGCGAGTCCTGGGCCAAGCGCAACCACCCGCTCTGGCATCAGGAAGTCAGCGGCAAGTAAAGTCGGTGCATTCAGGGGTCGGGCAGTGCAGCCCGGCCCCTTTGCACATTGCAAGGGAAGTTGATGAGCATCACCCAAGCGCGCCGGCTCATGGAGCCGGAGCAGATCGCGGCCCAGGCGGGCCAGCAAGTCCCGACGCTTTGGTTCCCCAAGCGCTCCGAGGTTTTCGCGGAACGGGAGCAGCGCCTTCGCCAGCTTGCCGCCGGACACCCCATGCAGGACTACCTGCTGTTCGCCGCGGAGCTGGCGCGCGCGCAGCACGCATTGCTGGCCGATTACCCCGAGGTGGCGCTGCCCGAAAGCAGGGTGTTGCGTGATGCATCCATGGCCGGGCGGGCGCCGCTGGCCGCAAGCACCTGGGTGCGCGATCCTGCATGGCGTGACGGTCTGAAGCGCCTGACCACCGCCTTGCGCACGCGCATGGCTGACTCGCCAGCCATTCTGGCCGCACTGGATGCGCTCGATTCAGCGTCTGCCGAGCACGTCGAGCGTCAGGCCGACCGGTTGCTGAATCAAGTCAGCCTGGGTCTGGAGTTGTCGACAGCGCCATTCATCAGCGCGGCACTGCAGGTCTATTGGACGCACCTGGTCAGCAGCCTGCAAGCCCGGCATGCGGATGACCGGGACAGTGCGTTCGGTCTGGTGGACGACATGTCTCGCTGTCCGTGCTGTGCCTCGCGTCCGGTGGCGAGCATTGTGCGCATTGGCGCCGAGACCAGCGGTTATCGCTACCTGCACTGCAGCCTCTGCAGCACGCAGTGGCATGTGGTCCGGATCAAGTGCAGCCATTGCGACAGTACAAAGGGCATCGGCTATCTGGGGCTCGCTGCGCAGGAAGGGCATCAGCCTGCAGCCACGCAGGTGCCCGAGGGCGCTGTGCAGGCCGAGACCTGCGACGAGTGCGGTCACTACCTG
>DASSQC010000021.1:0-3975 GCA_035702705.1 Burkholderiaceae bacterium
ATGGCCTGCGGGATGCAGCAGCCGGCCGCGCGCGAGGGGATCGGCCACTTTCTGGCTGGGAAGCCTCCGCCAGGGGCCTAGGAATCCGCCTGATTTTCAAAAATCATTTGAAAATCATGCTCAAAACAGGTCGATTTTCAAATGAACGAAAAGAGCCACCGCCTGAAGACCCGCACCAGACAAGCGGAAAACAGGTATCAGGCGATTTTCTGATTCCTGAGATGCACCGTCCGACACCAGCCTGAACACCTGTGCCGAGGCGGGCGTTGGACCCCAGCGCACGGCGCAGGCTTCGCCGCGCGCCGCCCGGGGACGGCCGGCTAGTTCCAGCTGTTGAGCAGCTGCGGCGCGCTGATGTTCAGGATGCGGTCGAAATTGCCGTTGTCGGCGAAGTCGATGCTGATCTGCAGCTGGTTGTCGGCCACCGTGGCCGAGCGCATGTAGTCGCGCGCGGTCAGGTAGTCGATGCGGCCGTCGATCAGCACGCCATCCAGCGCCGGGGTGCTGCTGCGCCGGAAGACAAGCTGGCGGATCGTGCTGGCCGAGAAGGTCGTGGTGACACCGTTGCTGACCAGCGTGATGGTCTGTGCGGGTGACAGGCTCACGGCACTGGCCGACTCCTGATAGGCCCAGCGCACGTTGCTGATGCGGTCCACGCGCCCGCCGGTAAAGCCCACTTCCAGCCCCGGGCTGACGTAGGCGATCACCGGCGTGCTGTTGAGGTTGCCACCCACGAAGCGGTTCTCGATGCCCAGCTGCCCGGCATAGGTGCCGGCCACGCCGTTGAGCGAGGCAGACAGGTTGCGCGGCGAAAAGCCGATGGTGCTGACCACGTCAGCCCCGGGGCGCGTGACCGTCACGGTCATATCGATCGAGCCGTTCAGCACGAGGCTCACCCCATCGCCCGACTGGC
Source organism: Burkholderiaceae bacterium (assembly GCA_035702705.1). GTDB lineage: Bacteria > Pseudomonadota > Gammaproteobacteria > Burkholderiales > Burkholderiaceae_C > Piscinibacterium. The sequence goes on from DASSQC010000021.1 coordinate 914, forward strand.
CGCAGTTGGTGAAGGTCAGGCTCACCAGATCGCCCTGGGTGAAGGTGCCGGAGTTGTCGGCGTCCTGCGCGCTGTATTGCAGCTGGCCGCCGGTGTTGGTGCAGGCGCTCGAGATATTCAGGGTCTGGGTGCGGAAGGGGCCGACCGAGGTGACGCCGGACAGGGCGTCAAGTGCCGTGGTGGCCGGAATGAGCAGGGTCATCGGTCCGCCTGCCGTGGACGCGGCCGTGGCACGCAGCGCGATCTGGTCGGTGAAGCTTGCCGGGTCGGTCGGCGCAAGGACCACGGCGTCGGACCCGCCGCCGCAGGCGGTCAGGCTGGCGGCCGCAGCGAGGGCGGCGGCCAGCAGCGTGATACGGGCGCGCTGCGCGACTCGGGTGGATGCGCGGGTGCGGGGGCGACGGAGGAGGGCGCTCATCGGGTGTGTGCTCATGGTGAGGAGGGTGTTGTTGTGCTGTGGGGTTGCGTGACGGGCCGGATCTGCGTGCCGGCTCAGTCGCGATTGCCGCGCTGTGCCGCTTCGCGAGCGACCTGGCTGGCGCGCGATTCGCCACGCGATTCTCCACGGGGCTCGACCCGCGGTTCCCGCACGTCCGGGCGCGGCATCTCGCGCCGCGGCGGCTCCACGCGCGGCATGTCGCGAGGCACTTCACGGGGGATCTCGCGCGGCATCTCGCGGGTCTGCGGTTGCACGGGTGGGGCCGCGCGGCGGGCTGCTTCCTGTGCGGCATTGCGCGGCTCGCGGGCGCGGATGTCGTCCATCTGCGGCTGCTGCGGCGCCACCTGACCGTTGCTGACGCGGGGACGGTCATCGCGCGTGTCGAAGTACTGGCGCTGTGGCGGGTTCACACGCTGCGGTTGCTGCGCAGGTGCATTTCCGGCTGCAGCGGCAGCGGCTGCCGCAGCGGCGCTGTCCGGGCGGCGCGGCGCCACTTCGTTGGGGTTCATGGGCAGCGCGGGGCGGCCAATCTGGCCGGGGCTGGGCGCGCCGTCCTGCGGGCCGTTGACGGGACGTCCCCCTGCTGCCGCGGCTGCGGCTGCACCGGCCGTGCCGCTGAAGCCGGGGCGCGCATTCGGATTCTGCACGGCGCCCTGACCCGGTGAGGCCGGCGGGAAGGCCCCGGCCGCCGCAGCAGCGCTGCCTACGATGCCCGCAGGTGCGGGGCGGGCCACGCCGGCGGCCGCGGCGGCGGCGGCCACTGCGGGCGAGGCCGGTGGCAGGGGCGCGGGGTTGGCACTGGGCATGATGATGCGGTTGCTGTTGAAGGCCGCCGCCGCTTCGGCTGCGTTGGCCACGGCCGTGAAGGTCTGGCCACGCACGCCGTTGACGGCCACGGGTTGGGCCGCGGCGCCACGCGCGAAGGTGGCGGCGGCCGAGGCTGCGGTGACTGCGCCGGGGATGTTCGTGTTCACGTAACCCTGGCTGTTCGGGTTGTTCGAGACGTAGTTCACGACCGTCACGTTGTTCACGATCGGGCGGTTCACGTACTGCCAGTAGGCCGGGCGGGCGCTGTACCAGGGCACATAGACCTCGCTGGGGCCCAGGGGCACCCAGGCCACGCTCGGACCGCCGAAGGACACGCTCCAGGAGAAGCGGCTGTTGCCACCCGCGAAGGCCACCATGGCCGGGGCCCATACGGGAGTTGCGGCATAGCTGCCGGGAATCCAGCCCCAGCGACCGTCAAAGTAGTTCCAGCGGCCGTAGTGCGATACGGCAAAGCCCCAGGGTGCGGCGTCCACCCAGGTCCAGCCCCAGGGGTTCAGCCAGATCCAGCGGCCATGGCGGAAGGGCGCCCAGCCCACTTCGACTCGCGTGGGGTACCAGACCGGGCCGTACTGCGCAGTGGTCTCCCAGCGGCCGTTGTCTTCGAGCGTGTCCCATCCCGTGAGTTCGGTGGAGACGTAGCGCGGCTGGGGGCGGTTGTCGTCGCGGCGATCGCGGTCGGCCACCCACTGCGCAAAATCGTCGCGCCAGGCATCTTCGAGGCGCACGCCGCCACGGGCGCTGAATTCGGCGCGGCGGTTGCCGCCAATGGCCAGAGATTGGTTGCGCCCATCCATGCGTGCAATGCCGCGGAAGGCGGTGACGGCCACATCATTGTCGCGCTCTACGGTGACTTGATAGCGGCCTTCATCCACAAAGACCACATTGCCTTGCGGTGTGAGCACCACGGTCTCGCGCGCCTTGGCGGGGCTGCGGAAGCGGGCGCTCATGGAACCGGCGTCGAGGCGGATGCGGATCACTTCGTCGTTCAGGGTCTGGAACAGCGCGCGACTGCGCGGCCCGAAGCGGAATACCGTGGAGCCGATGCGGATTTCGGTGCGTGTGTCTTCATCCGTCTCGAGTGCAGTGCCGGTGGTCACGGGCCAGTTGGGCGTGGGCGCAAAGCGCGAGGGCGACGAACTGTCGGTCAGCCAGACGTTGCCTTCGACCGCGCTGACCCGGCCGACGCGACCGGGCGGATCCTCTGCATCCGAGGCCAGAGCAGGAACACTCAGGAACAGCAGGGTCAGGATGAGCAGTGCACGTTGCAGCATGGTGGCGGGCTCGGTGAGGTGGAGTGGAGGCTTGGGTGGGGAGAGCGATCTTGTGGCTCGGTGCGCACCTGGACGCACACATGTGATGCTCTAACGGCATCTGGACGGGTCGGGCTGACGAGCGATACACCCTGTTACGGCGTATGGACCAGATGCCCTGCCGCGCGTCGCGCCCGTGAGAAGGACCGGCAGGCTCCCGTTCGGTTCCGGGCCGCGTTGCCGACCGGGTGAGACCGGGTGTTGGAGTGTCGCCTCGATTGGTGCTGCGCAGCAAAAACGAACGACCGTGCTAGATTTTCGCCCTGACATGGCGTCGACGCCTACAATCCGGCGGTTTACGTAAACGTAAAGTTCCGACTCCAACCTCCTTTTTCACTCTTCACATCGAGGCTGCACGGCATGAAGATCCTGGTCCCGGTCAAGCGCGTGGTGGACTACAACGTGAAGGTTCGCGTCAAGGCGGACCAGAGCGGCGTAGACATCGCCAACGTCAAGATGAGCATGAACCCCTTCGACGAGATTGC
>DASSQC010000022.1:0-6622 GCA_035702705.1 Burkholderiaceae bacterium
TCGCCGCTCACGTCGACGATGCAGTGATAGTCGCGGCGGGCATCCTGATCCGGATGCAGCACGCGGTAGCCCTGCGCGCCGCCCTGGCGGATCGCCTGGGTTTCCCACACGGTGGGCTGCGCGCCGGACAAGAGGGCCAGACGGGCGATCAGGCGACCGAGGACGCCGTGGCCCACGATCAGTTCAGGCTGTGCGCCCTGGCCCATGACGATGGCATGGTGCGCGGTGGCGGCCAGTGCGAGCAGCACGCCGTTCTCGCCAAGCTGCTCGGGGATGGCCACCACCCGGGCACCCGGCACGACCACGCGGGCCGCGCTGCCGCCGAACAGGCCGCGCACTTCACCGAAGCACTTGGCGCCCGGCACAAAGACCAGATCGCCATCATTCAGGCCCGACTGGGCGCCGGCACGGGTCACACGACCCACGGACTCGTAGCCCGGCACCAGCGGATAGCCCATGCCGGGAAAGGCAGGCATGCGTCCGGTCCAGAGCAGGCGTTCGGTCCCGGTGCTGATTCCGGACCACACCATGTCGACCACGACATCGGCGTCCGTCGGTGCACTCAGGGACACCGGTGTCAGGCTGACCCGCTCCGGCTGTTCCATGACCACTGCGACCGTATTCACACTCGCGCTCCTTGCGTGGATCCAGCACACACTCGCTGCACCTCACGCCCCCGGCAGTCACTGGGCGATGCGCCCTGTTCAATCTGCCGTGTCCTTAGTGTCATCTTATGATTACCAACTCAACTGTCAAGCAAAACTTACACAATTGATCAGGTTTTGTCATGGACATGGGCCACGATGACTGCGGTATGCAACGGCATGTCGGTCCTGAGCTGGCGTGCGCCCGTGAATCCGGCCTGTCGGAGCAGTTCGGCCATGGCCTCGAAGGTGCGCGCGCGGCCGCGGCCCATGGCCAGCAGATACACGCCGAAGTAGGCATCGCCCATGCGCTCGGCACCGGGCGTGCGCGACAGCGGCTCGGCCAGCAGCACGGTGCCGCCGGGCGGCAGCGCGCGATGCACCGCACGCAGGATGTGCAGCGCGCGCTCATCGGGGTGATCGAACATCACGCGCACGAGGGTCACGATGTCTGCACCGCGCGGCAGCTCGTCGTCCAGGAAGCTGCCGCCGTGGGTCGTGATGCGCTGGGCCAGGCCCAGCTGTTCGTTCAGCACGCGGGCACGCGCGGCCACGGCGGGCAGATCGAAGAGCTGCACTTGGAGTGCCGGATGGCGCTGGGCCACGGCACGCACGAAGCGGCCCTCGCCGCCGCCCACGTCGAGCAGGCAGCGATGCTGGCCAAGGTCGTACACGCTGAAGATCTCGTCGGTCACCAGCGGCTGCGAGGCCGACATCAGTGCCGAGTAGGCGGCCACCCGCTCTGCATCCAGCGCCGTGGGCTGACCGGGATTGGCCGCGGCATAGGGCCAGTAGCGCGCCAGATCGCCGTCGGGCCGCTCGCCGCGGAACAGGCGCACCGGATCCGACAGATCGGCATACAGCGCCACGTGGTGCTCGATCATGGTGGTAACGGCGTCATTGCCCACCATGGGCGCGCCCAGCTCACCCAGGCCGATGCGGCCGCCGCGGCGGTGCTCCAGCAGGCGCAGGGCAATGGCGGCATCCACCAGCCGGCGCGCACCCTCCAGCGGCAGATTCAGGCGCGCAGCGATCTGCTCGAGCGGCAGCGGCGCCTCGATCAGCAGCTCGAACAGCTTGAGCCGCACGCAGGCCAGCAGCACCTGCGAGTACACGAAACCCGCCACCAGATCGAACAGATCGCGGCTCTTGCGCCGGGCGATGAAGCGCGTGAAGGGATTGGCCGCCACGGCGCGCTGGAACGAGCGCTTGGCCACGGTGCGGTCGCGCAACGCAAGCAGCCGGTCGAGCCATGAGGCATTCGGGGCCGCGTTCAAGGCAGCCGGTCCTGCACCGTGCAGTGCATCCTGGGTGTCATCAGTGGCCATGGAAACCTGTGCGCCTAGGCCGGATGCCGGGTGCGGTTCGCCCACAGCCCGCAGAACGCGCGCTGCGTCCTCATGCAATCACCATCGGCCGGCGCAGCACGCCGGCGGTGGTCGTCATGGCCACCGGCACCAGGCGTTCGCTTTCCAGCTGCACCAGCTGCCGCAGCTGCGGCGCCCCGGCGCAATGCGGAATCGAGGCAATCGCCTGCGCGACCAGCCGGTCGAAATGCTCCACCGCCCCGCCCAGGCCGAGTTCGGCGGCGGCGCTCGGGCGGCCATGCGTGGCGTCCTGCCCCACGGGCTTGCCCAGCAGGGTCGGATCGGCAATCACGTCGCGGATGTCATCGGCCACCTGGTAGGCCTCGCCCAGCCAGTCGCCCAGATGCGCCCAGGGCTCGGCACGCATACCGGCCGCCAGTGCCCCGGCACGGGTGGCCGCCGTGAACAGCGCACCGGTCTTGGCACGCTGGTATTCCGCCAGTGACACGCGCGGCTCGCACTCCCAGGCCTGGCCCGCCACGATGCCGGTGGGCATGCCCACGCCCTGCACCACAGCGGACATCACCTCGGCCACGCGCTCGATGCGGTGCGCACCGCTGCTGGCAAAGCGTGCGAGCGCCATGACGATCAGCGCGTCGCCGGCCAGCACCGCCAGGCGCTCGCCATAGGCCGCATGCACCGACGGCTGACCGCGCCGCGTGGCCGCGTTGTCGAAGCAGGGCAGATCGTCATGCACCAGGGAGGCACAGTGCAGCAGCTCGATGGCGCAGGCCGCCGCCATGGCGAGCTTGGGATCGTCGTTGCCGCAGGCCATGGACACGGCCAGGCACAGCTGCGGCCGGATGCGTGCGCCCCCCGGAAACACCGCATGGCGCACGGCCGCGGCCAGGCGCGGCGGACAGCCCTGTGACTCGGATGTGGTGACTGCAGACTCAAGCGCCTGCTCGATGAGCACTTTGGATCGCATGCGAACTCCTGGCCATCGGCGGAGACTGCGTCACCTGTGTCACGCATCCATGTCACCCGTCAATGTCATTCGTTATAGACAGTTCGCAGGGTAGCGTCAATGCAGGTTGACAGTCGCTGCCCCGATGGCGACGGGCGCATGCGGCCTGTGCGCGGTGTCGTGTGCCGCCTACGGGGGCCCGTGCACGGCCCCGAATCCATCGCCCAGGCATTGCCAGGCGCGCTCGGGCATACTTTTGGCTGAAAACGATGGTTTAAATCAGCCGAAATCGACTGATTTCAGCGGATGATGCATCTCGATCACCCCGGAAGCCTCGCGGCTCGCGCGGAAAGACACCGCATACCGTTTTCCATCTAGATGGCCGAAAATGAGTGATCTAAATGGCTGAAATATGCGGTTCGTGCGACGCGCGAGGCGCATGCCTGCCGCTGCGGCAGGCGCCTGGATCGGGGCCAGACTAGCGGCTGAGGTCCTGGCGGCGCACGAACTTGCGTGTTTCCAGCTGCTCGACGATGTCGAGCATGCGCAGCGCGCGGGTGCGCAGGCGCCACCAGGGCACGAGGCGGGCACGCAGGTAGCGATGCTGACGGGGCGGCACGGCATCGATCAGGAAGGCGGTCTGTGGCGCGGCCGGGCTGCTGCCGCCCAAAGGCGCCGCCAGACCGGACACCCAGGCCTGCCCCAGCACCTGCAGCTTGCGGCGGCCCGACACCACCGCGCGGCTGGCGACGGAGTCGAAGCGGTTGCGCGCCACCTGGCGGCCGATCTCGGCATACAGGCGGCTGGCCGCCAGCACGCCGATCTGGCAGCCACGCGGCAGGGCCGCAATGCCGGCGTCGCCGCGGGCGTAGAGCTCGTCGGCCAGGCGCAGCAGGCGCTGCACCACGACGCCGATGCGCGCATCAAACCGCGGCTCGGCCAGCCAGGCCTGCACATCCACGCCCTGCTCCTGCAGCCAGTCCAGCGGCAGGTACAGGCGCCCGGCGCGCGCGTCCTCGCCCACGTCGCGCGCGATGTTCGACAGCTGCATGGCCACGCCCAGATCGCAGGCCGCCTGCAGGGTGGGTCGGTCCCGCACGCCCATCAGCACAGCCATCATGGCGCCCACGGCCCCGGCCACGCGCGCGGCATAGGCCAGCACCTCGTCCAGGCTGGCGTAGCGGCGACGCTGCGCGTCCCACTCAAAGCCTTCGATCAGGCCATCGAGCAGGCCGCGCGGCAGTTCGTGCCGGCGCGCCACGACCGCCAGCGCGCGATCGGCCGCGATCGGGTGGGGCTCGCCGGCATAGATGGCGTCGAGCCGGGCGCGCAGCTGCGCCACGGCGGCAGTCGCGTCACTGCCCAGATCCACGGCATCGTCGGCCAGGCGGCAGAAGGCGTACAGGGCGCAGGCAGCGTCGCGCGTGTCGCGCGGCAGCAGATGCGAGGCCGCCAGGAAGGTGCGTGAGCCATCACGCAGCAGGGCCTTGCAGGCCAGCAGGTCGCGGCCGTCCTGGGCTGCATCGCGCGGGAGCTGCGTGGGCACGTCGTCTCTTGCACTCATGGGCTCTCGGTCTCATGGCTCGGGCGGCGGCCCGCTGAAGGTCGTCATCGCGCGGGTTTCCCGGCACGAGGGTTCAGTCCATGGTAAGCGTGTCAACTTTGATTGACAACCCTGCAGGGGTGCCGGGCCTCAACACGGTGCCCCCGGAGGGCGGGAGCGGGTGCGTTTGGGTCCGCATCCGTCCGGCCTGCGTGCGTCAGGCGGGGCGGCGCGCAGCGCCTCTACGGGCAGCAGGCGGCGCGGATGGTGTCCCAGACGCGCGCGGGGTCTTCCTCGTGGGCCAGATGGCCCAGGCCGGGCAGCTCGCACAACTCGGCCGTGGGCGCCAGGGCGCGCACGCTGCGTGCCTGCTCAGGCGACACCATGTGATCCTGCAGACCCACCAGCAGCTGCAGGGGCGTGCCCAGTTGCGCCAGGCGCTGCTGCAGGGGCTTGAGGTCCCAGCAGGCCATCATGGCCAGGGCCCCGGCGGCATGCTGCGGATTGCGCAGCAGCCGGGCGTAGATCGCGCGGCTTGCCGGATCCACCCGGGAGCCTGTGGCGCCAAGCAGACGGTCAATCACCGCGTCGCTGCCCGCCCGCCAGGCAAACAGCTGCGGCACCAGGGGGTTCATGGCCAGCAGCTTGGCCATGGGCGAAAAGAAGCTGCCGGGAAAGCCGGCAAACGGAAACCAGGCGCCGTTCAGGCTGACCAGCCGCCGCGGCGCGCAGGCACCGTCCAGGCACATCTGCGCGCCGATGGCGGCGCCGGCCGAATGTCCGATCAGCAGACCCACCTCCACCTTGAGCGTGGCGATCAATTCGGCCACCGCGCGGGCCAGCCCGGGCAGCGAGGGATCGCCCTGGGGCAGCGGCGAGGTGAAGGCATGGCCCGGCAGATCCATGCTCAGTACCGGCATGTCCTGCGCAATCAGCGGCGCCAGGGCCGCCCAGGAATGCGTCGAGGCGCCCGTGCCATGAATCAGGACGGCGGCCGGCTGCCTGCGGGCGCCGGGGCTGCGCTGCACATGCCAGCGCAGACCGCCCGCTTCCACGAAGTGGCTCCACGACCGCAGGGGCCAGTCATTGGCATCGCGCGGCCAGTCCAGCGCCGCCGCGCGGACGCTTGCGCCGCGCCCCTCGCCGGCCGCGCGCGCATTCACGCCGCGCCTCCGGCCCGCTGCGCGGCCAGTACTGCGGCCGACAGCTGGCTGGATCCGGCATGGGGCAGCGGCAGGTAGGCCGCCTGCATGCGGTGGGCCAGCTGTTCGGCCAGGGTCTGCGGCTGCGGCGAGGTATCCACCACCAGCGCAGACAGCTGCTGCGCGGCCAGCACGGCGGCCGCCTCCAGCGCGTCCTTGAAGGCCTGCTCGCGCCCCGGCAGCCCGGTGCGGCCCACGTTGGCCCGCCCGTCGGTCAGCACCACCAGCACCACGCTCTGCCCCTGGCGCCGCAAGGACGCCGTCACCTCGGCGGCAGCCAGCAGGCCACTGGCCAGGGGCGTGCCGCCCCCGCCGGGCAGGCCCGCCAGGCTGCGCTTGGCGCGCACCAGCGAGCGCGTGGGCGGCAGCAGCACTTCGGCGCCCTTGCCGCGAAAGGCGAGCACGGCCACGCGGTCGCGCCGCACATAGCATTCGGCCAGCATGAGCTCGACGGCGCCCTTGGCCTCCGCGAGCCGGTGCAGGGCCGAGGAGCCCGAGGCATCAACCAGGAACACCGTGGTGGTCTCGCGCCGCTGCTGGTAGCGGTGCACGCGAAAGTCCTGCGGCCGCACCTGCACACCACTGCGTCGGCCGGTGTTCGCGCCCTCGGCCTGACGCACGCGCTGCCAGGGCGCCGCAGCGCGCAGGGTGTCGATCAGATGCAGGCGCAGGCCCTGGCGCGGATCGCCGCGGCGCGTGCCCACGCTGCGGCCGCGCTGCGCCACGCGCTGCAGTGCGCCGGCCCGGCCGGCGCTGGCGCGGCGGCGCAGCAGCAGTTCATTGAGCTTCAGTCGGGCCAGCAGATCGGCCGGCAGCGCCGCCACCGCGGCTTCAAGCACCTGTTCGGGCAGCTCGCCCACGGGCTGATCCGGCGTGTCGGGCGGCGGGTCGGCCGCGGCGTCGTCCGGGGCGGGATCAGGCGGAGGCGGCTCAGCGGTGTCCTGCGGCGCCTCATCCGC
>DASSQC010000023.1:0-2184 GCA_035702705.1 Burkholderiaceae bacterium
GCCCTCGGTCTTGACGAAGGTCTCGATCAGCTTGCTCGCGCAGGGCTGGCCGCTGACGATGTGACCGATGGAGGGCGCCACAAGGTGCTGGGCATTGCTGAACCAGCCCGCGACCTTGCTGCCCTCGGCCGGCGGCGTCACGGGGTCCAGGCCGCCCGACAGGATCAGGGTGGGGCGGTCGTGTTTGACGGGCGCGTAGTAGGCGGCCGGGACCGGGGCCTGCGGAAAGCCCTTGCACATGCCGCGGTACTGCTCCACGAACGTGGTGCCAAATCGAGTCTTCGCGGCCTGCGCGATGTTGGCGTCGTTCAGCTGCGGCAGGTCCTCCGCACAGACCACCGCCAGATGCATGCCCATGGACATGCCTTCATCGCTGCCTCCCGAGAGCGCACTGGACAGCGCCAGCAGGGGGTCTCCGTCACCGGCTGCAGCGCGCGCAACAGCCTGCGGCAGCAGGGCACTGAGGCTCGGGGCGTACAGCGGCGTGCGCAGCGCCGAGGCCACTGCGCTGCGCGGCACGGCATAGCTCTTCTTCTGGCCGGTGTAGGGATCGGTGAGCGCGAGCATGCTCGTCGGCTGGCTGAACAGGGCTTCGATGCGCTGTGCAAAATCCGGGTAGCGCTTGGCGCAAGCGGCATCCTTGGCGCAGGCCTCGATCAGGTTGCCGACGATCACATCGCCATCGCGCGCGATCGAGACAGGCAGCGGCATGTCGGCCGGAGCCACGCCGTCCAGCAGCAGGGTGCGCACGCGCTGCGGAAACTGCCGCGTGTACTCGATGGCCGCACGCGTGCCATAGCTGCCGCCCCAGAGATTGATGCGCTCGGCACCCAGCCTGGCGCGGATGGCATCGAAGTCCTGCACCGCGATGTGGGTGGCGTAGCCCGCCAGATCATTGCCGGCCGCAAGCCGTTCCTGGCAGCGGTTGATCAGCGCGACCTGCGCCTGCGGATCGAGGCTCTTGTCCATGTCGGCGAACAGCTCCCGCATCGGGCACTCCAGACCGTTGGACTGGCCGGTGCCGCGCTGATCGATGAAGACCAGATCGCGCTTGCGGTTCAGTGCACCAAAGACCTTGCTCATGGATGCGGCGATCTTCAGCCCGGACTGGCCAGGGCCGCCGGCCAAGAGCACCACCGGGTCCGGCTCCTTGTAGCGCGCCTGCGCCGGAATGACAGCGAACTTGACCTCGATCTCACGGCTGGCCGGGTTGGCCGGGTTCTCCTTGACCAGGACGCTGCCGCAGCGCGCTTCCTGCTCCATGTCCGGCAGGCGGCAGACGGTGGTGGCGGCCAGCAGCGGGTCGGTCTGTTGCGGCCCCTTGCAGCCGGCTAGCAGCATCAGACCGACCAGGCTGGCGCCGAGCAGCCCAAGCGGGCGCAGGGCAGGACGCAACCCGCTGCGCGGGGGTGTGGTGTTCATGCAGAGCTCCCTGGAATTGGCGTGTGCCCGGTCAGGCCGGGCCGCGTTGGCCGCGACTGTACCCAGCCGGAGTGCGCGCCGCGACCGGTGATGGGGCGAACAGCGTCGCTGTCGCGATCAATGCACGAAACATGAACGCGAATGGCATGCTGTGCGGCCTGTATGGGGTGATCCCGGATGGCCGAGCGCAGGGCGGCAACACACACTGCGGGCGTCTGCCCAAAAGCGAGCCTCTGCCATGAAACGCCGCCACCTACTGCTTGCCGGAACGTCTGCCTTGCTGCTGCCACGCGTCATGGCGCACCACGGCTGGGGCAGTTTTGACGAAAGCCAGCCGATCTATCTGGAGGGGGTGGTCAGGCAGGTCACCTGGACCAACCCGCATGCCACGCTGGTCATCGACATGCCGGCCGGCGCCGCCCTGCCGGCCGATCTGGCCAGCCGCAAGCTGCCGGCGCAGGAGCGCCCGGTCGATGCGGCCGGCATCCTGAGCAAGACCCGCGCGGCGGCCAAGCGCGGTGAGTGGACCGTGGAGCTCGCGCCTTTGAACCGGATGCAGGCCTGGCAGGTGCCGGAGACCAAGGTCGGCGATCGCGTGGCCCTGATCGGCTACACCTACGCCAATGAACAAGGCCCGCAGAGGCTGCGGGCCGAGTATCTGTTTGCCGGGGGGCAGATCTATGGATTGCGCTCCTTGCCGCAGCGGGGCTGATCCGCAGACCGCGCCACCCCGCCACCGCGCGAAGCCACCCCTCAGTATTC
>DASSQC010000024.1:0-12051 GCA_035702705.1 Burkholderiaceae bacterium
CAGGCTGGTGCGCCGGTGTTCAGCGTGCCCGCACCGGTGGTGAACCCGCGCAGCACCAATACCGGCAACCTGGCGATGAACATCGCGATCAGCGATGTCACGGCGCTGTCGGGCACCGACTACGAAGCGGCATTCGATGGCACACAGTGGACATTGCGCCGCCTGAATGACGGCCAGATCAATACCTTCGCCTCGCTGCCGATCAACTTCGAAGGCATCACGCTCAGCGTGGGCAGCGGTACGCCCCAGGTGGGCGACCGCTTTGCGGTGCGGGCCGTGACCGGTGCCGCCTCGAACATGAAGACCATCCTGAACGATCCGCTGCGGGTGGCAACCGGCGCTGCCGTGGCGGTGACGACCGGCAGCAGCAACCTGGGCGCCACGGCCGGTGGCCTGACCGTGCTCGGACCCAACGTCAACCTGAATGCATCGGTCACCATCACCTTCACGGCAGCAGGTACCTACAGCGTCACCGGTACAGGCACCGGCAACCCGACCGGTCTGAGCTACACACCGGGCGCAGCGATCAATTTCAACGGCTGGTCCTTGAGCCTGAACGGGCAGCCGCGTGCGGGTGACACCTTCACGATCGGACCCAACACCCAGCCGGCGGCAGACAACCGCAATGCGCTCTCGCTGGCGGCCCTGCAGACTGCTGCGCTGGCCAATGGGCAGACCCTGACGGCGAGCTTTGCAAGCCTGTCCGCGGATGTGGGCATCCGTGCCAACGGCGCACGTTCCGAGGCCGAGGCGGCCAAGCAGGTGCTCGAAGATGCCACGCGTGCACAGCAATCGGTTGCGGGGGTGAATCTCGATGAAGAGCTTTCGAAAATGATGAGCTATCAGCAGGCTTATCAAGCGAGCGCCAAGATCATCCAGGCCGCACAATCGGTCTTCGATGAGCTGCTCTCGATGGGCCGCTGAGCCTCACGCTGAGGGCGAACCACCATGCGACTGTCCACCAGCTTCCAGATCCAGAAGTCGATTGCCGCCATCACCGAGCGGCAAAGCCAGATCGTGGGTCTGCAGAACCAGCTCGCCAGCGGCAAGCGCGTCAACACACCGGGCGACGATCCGGCTGCCGCCAGCCAGATCGAGCTGGCGCGCGCCCGTACCGCGCAGCTGGACTCGCGCATCCGTGTCCTTTCGACTGCGCAAGGGCAGAATCAGCAACTCGAGCAGGGACTGGCCGACGCAAGCAGCGCCATGCAGGACGCCCGCGACGCCCTGATGGCCGCAGGCAACGGCACGTATTCCGATGCCGAACGTCGCGCCCAGGCCGAGGCGATCCGCGGCGCATTCAATCGCCTGCTGGCCATTGCCAACAGCGAGGACGGCGCGGGAGGCCGCCTGTTCGGCGGCGTAGGCAGCCAGAGCGATCCCTTCGTGCCAACGTTGAGCGGCGTCAGCTATGTCGGCAACTTCGGCGATCAGATGCTGGACCCGGCCACCAACACCCTGGGCAGCCTTGATGGATCGGCCATCTTCATGCAATTGCCTTCGGGCAATGGCATGTTCTCGGCCACGGCGGCGCCGGGCAACACCGGCCGTGCCTGGGCGGATACGGGCAGCGTGACCAACATGGCCCTGCTGACGGGCGACACCTACGAGATCCGCTTCAACGCGGCCGGCACCGCCTACGACCTCGTCAACACCACGACCGGCAGCACACTCGCCGCGGCCCAGCCTTACACCAGCGGTCAGAGCATCGGCATCGACGGCTGGCAGGTGGCGGTCAGTGGCGCGCCCGGCCCGAATGACCGCTTCGTGATCGCACCCTCGGCGCGCAAGAGCATCTTCGACACGCTGCAGGACGCCATCACGCAGCTCAATGCGCCGGGCCAGATGAACACGGGCAAGATGCAGCAGCTGCTCGCCGAGATCGACACCGGCATGTCGCGCGCCAATGTGGCACGCGCCAAAGTGGGTGAACAGATGCGCACCGGTGATGCGATTGCCCTCGCAGCGGGGCGCGAGGCCGATACCGTCCAGGGCTTTCGCAGCAAGCTCGAGGACGTCGATGTGGCCGACGCCATCAGCAAGATCACCGCGCAGCAAACCTCTCTCGAAGCAGCGATGAAGACCTACGCCTCGGTGGCGAAGATGTCGCTGATGAACTACATCTGACCGGAGCCTTCCATGGGCGCTTTCGAATCCCAGCTGAGCCTTGCCGACACCCTGAGTCGAGGCGTCCTTGCGCAGGCCACGTTGAGCTATGCACCGATGATCGACCGTCACCGCAAGGTGATCGGCATGCGCCTGACGGTTTGCGGCACGGACGGCACGCGTCCTTCAATGAGCGATGTGATCCGCGCCCTGCGCGACATCGTGCCCGAGGAGGAGATCCGGCTGTCGGTGCACATTGCGGATGCAGAGGTTGACCCGCAGCTCTTTACCGTCCCGGGGTCGCGCGCACTCGCCGTCGAGATCCCGGCCGAATACACGGTCAATCCGGAGTGTTTCGAGTACCTGCCGGCATTCAATGCCGTGGGCCATCCGCTGGTGCTGTATGGCGTTCCGCCCTCGGCCCTGGATCCCCGGCTCTACGACTGCTTCAGGCACTCGGTGGTCGACCTGTCCGAGGATCGCCGGATCGGCGAGGAGAACCGCGTCATCACGGCGTCCGCGACACGGCGCATCCCCTTCGTGCAGAGCGGCATCCGTACCGTTGCGGCGCTGGAGGCCAGCTTCGCGCGCAACTGCTATGCCGTCATCGGCTGGCCCTTCGACGATGTGCTTCGCACGAGTTCGGTGGCCAGCTCCAATCCGGATTTCGTCACCATCACCAAGCTCATGCAGATGGTCGATCAGCAGGTTCCGGTGGAACAGATCGAACCCGTCATGAAGCGCGATCCTGCGCTCGGCTACCGCTTGCTGCGCTACATCAACTCGCCCGCCTTCGGCCTGTCGGTGGTGATCCAGAGCTTCAAGCATGCGGTCATGATGCTGGGCTACAACCGCCTGAAGCGCTGGCTGGCCCTGCTGCTGGCCACCTCGAGCAAGGACGTGATGCTTCGTCCGGTGATGTACAGCTCGATGCGGCGCGGCATGTTCATGGAGCGCGTGGTCGGCCGCAACGTGGATCAGGAGCTGCGCGACGAGATGTTCATCTGCGGCGTGTTCTCGCAGCTCGACCGGCTCTTCCACACCAGCTTCGAGCAACTCTTTGCCATGCTCAATGTGCCTGAGAACGTGCGCAACGCGCTGGTGCATCGCACCGGTCCGCATATGCCCTATCTGCAGCTGGCCGAGGCCGTCGAAGCCGGAGACAGCGCGCTGATCGACAGGCTGGTCACGGACAACCTGATGTCGCTGGCGGCCGTAAACGCCGCGCTGATCGACACCCTGATCGAGGCCAGCAAGGAAGAGTAGGGTGGGCTGCTGCGCGCCTCAGCGCAGGGGCGCACAGACCGCACATCCCGGGTCGCGCGGCACCGCAATCTCCGTGAAGCGCATCGACCTGCCGTCGACCAGCAGCAGACGGCCCGCCAGTGCGCTGCCCACGCCTGCAGCCAGCTTCAGCGCCTCTGCCGCCTGAATCGTGCCGATGATGCCCGTCATCGGTGCAAATACGCCCATCACTGCACAGCGCACCTCCTCCACGTCCTCGCCCTCGGGAAAGAGGCAGTGGTAGCAGGGCCGCTCTGCCGTACGTACATCGAAGACCGATACCTGGCCGTCGAAGCGGATGGCTGCGCCCGAGACGAGCGGCTTGCGCGCTGCCACGCAGGCCCAGTTGACCGCATGCCGGGTTGCGAAGTTGTCGCAGCAATCGAGCACGATGTCGTGCGTCTCCACCAGTTCGGCCAGACGTGTGCTGTCCAGGCGCTCGACCAGGGGCACGACATCCACCTGCGGATTCAGGGCCTGCAGCGCGACCGCGCCCGAGAGCGCCTTGGCCTGGCCAATGCGCTGCGTCGTGTGCAGGATCTGGCGTTGCAGGTTGGTGAGATCCACCTCGTCCGGATCGGCCAGGGTCAGCCGGCCCACGCCGGCGCTTGCCAGGTACATGGCCACCGGCGAGCCCAGCCCGCCCGCGCCCACCACCAGCATGCGTGAGGCGCGGATCCGCGCCTGGCCCTCGATGCCGATCTCCTCAAGCAGGATGTGACGTGAATAGCGCAGCAGTTCGTCGTCGGTCATGGGCAGCAAGGATAGGGCGATGGAGGCCGAACAAATGAAAAGGCCCGGCAGAACCGGGCCTGATCAGCGCAGTGGCGCGCCTACTTCTTGGACTTCTCGGCGCTGCCGGCGGATGCCACGGACTCCTTGGGCTTGGCGGTGACGACCGGCTGACCCTTGAGCAGGTTCAGGGCCTGGGCCAGCTGGAAGTCTTCGGCGCTGCCGAACTCGATCGGCCGGCGGCCCTCGGCACGCAGCTTCTCGATGCGCTCGGCACGCTCGACCAGTTCGCGTGCGCGCTGTTCGGCGGTCTTGGCATCGGCCTGCTTCTCGTCGCGGCCAGTGAGATGCTTTTCCATGTCGGCTTCACGCATGAACAGGTCGGCATAGACGTCGCCCTGGGCGGTTTCGTTCACGACATAGTCCGGCTCGATGCCCTTGGCCTGGATGGCGCGGCCCTTGGGCGTGTAGTAGCGCGCCGTCGTGAGCTTCACCCCAGTCGTCGGCGACAGGGGGATGATGGTCTGCACCGAGCCCTTGCCGAAGGTGGCCTGACCCACGATCTTGGCGCGGCCATGGTCCTGCAGTGCACCGGCCACGATTTCGGATGCGGAGGCCGTGCCGGCGTTCACCAGCACCACGATCGGCACGGTCTTGAAGATCGGGTTGAGCTTGCGCAGCGGGTCATCGCGCAGACCGCGGTAGTCCTCGGGCGATGCGAAGAACTTGCGGCGGTTGTCGTCGGTGCGCCCCTCGGTGTAGACGACCAGCTTGTCCTGCGGCAGGAAGGCGGCCGACACACCGATGGCCCCGTGCAGCAGGCCGCCCGGATCGTTGCGCAGGTCCAGCACGAGACCCTTGAGGTTGGGCTGCTTGGCGGCGATCTCGTTGAGCTTGGTGACCAGGTTGTCGACCGTGCGCTCCTGGAACTGCGAGATGCGCACGTAGCCGAAGCCGGGCTCGATGTCGCGCGCGCGCACGGACTGGATCTTGATCACGTCGCGGGTCAGCGTGAACACCATCGGCACCGGGTTGTCCTTGCGGCTTACCGTCAGCGTGAGCTTGGTGCCGGGCTTGCCGCGCATGAGCTTGACGGCGTCCTGCAGGTTCAGGCCCTTGGTCGACTTGTCGTCGATGCGTACGATCAGGTCACCGGACTTGATGCCGGCGCGTGCTGCAGGGGTGTCCTCGATCGGGGTCTGCACCTTGATGAAGCCGTCTTCGGTGCCGACCTCGATGCCCAGACCGCCGAACTCGCCCTGCGTGCTGTCGCGCAGATCCTTGAACGCGTCTGCGTCCAGGTACTGGGAATGCGGATCGAGATCCTGCAACATGCCCTGGATCGCGCCGTTGAGCAGCTTCTTGTCATCCACCGGCTCGACGTAATTGCGCTTGACGGCATCGAACACGTCCGTGATGGCACGGATGTCTTCCACCGGCAGGGGCGCCGAGGGCCCACGCTGTGCCAGGGCCGTCAAGCCGAGGCTGATGCACACGCCACCGACCACACCGGCGGCGACCAATCCGACCTTGCCACTGAACTTCATCCGGCAACCTTCCTCGCGCGCAATGCGCACTACGCAACTGCAGAGTCTGACGCTGCAAACGTCAAAACGTTCGGTCGAGTGTACGGCGCCCCGCCGGGCCCGGACAGGCGGGCGAAAGCGCTCCGTCAGCGGCAGGCTGCGACGTGCAGACGCATCGGCCGACCTGGCGTCTGCTGCATTGCAGCAATGCGTAGCGCCTACCTGGCCTTGCCCTGGGCCGCGACGCTGCCGAGCTTGCGCGCGACCTCTTCGGGGTCGCCAAGGTAGTAGTGCTTGAGGGGGCGCAACTGTGCGTCCAGCTCATAGACGAGCGGCTGCGCCGTCGGGATGTTCAGGGCGACGATCTCGGCATCGCCCATGCCGTCGAGGTGCTTGATCAGGGCGCGCAGGGAGTTGCCGTGTGCCGTGATCAGGACCGACTTGCCGGCCTTCACGGCTGGTGCGATCTCCGCATTCCAGTACGGCACCACGCGGGCGACGGTGTCCTTGAGGCATTCGGTCAGCGGCAGCTCGCTCTTGTTGACGCCTTGATAACGACGGTCATGCCAAGGGGCCTCCTTCGAGTCCTTCTTCAGCGCTGGCGGCGGTGTGTCGTAGCTGCGGCGCCAGATGTGCACCTGGTCTTCGCCGTACTTCGCTGCGGTCTCGCTCTTGTTCAGGCCGGCCAGCGCGCCGTAGTGGCGCTCGTTCAGGCGCCAGTGCTTGGTGACTGGAACCCACATGCTGTCGAGTTCGTCGAGCACGGTGTAGCAGGTGCGGATGGCACGCTTGAGCACTGACGTGTAGGCGCAGTCGAACGAGAAGCCCTCAGCCTTGAGCAGCTTGCCGGCGGCCACGGCTTCGCGCCAGCCGTTCTCGGTGATGTCCACGTCCACCCAGCCCGTGAAGCGATTTTCCAGGTTCCACTGGCTTTCACCGTGGCGCATGAAGACGATCTTGTGGGCGGCTTTCGCGGGCATCTAGGGCTTTCCTGTACGGGCTTGTTCACGGGCGCAGGTCGGCGTCCGGGCGGAACGCAAACCTATACTGCGCGCCAGTTTATCGAGCCAGGCCGCGCCGCCCTGCAGGCCGTCCCCTTCCGCTGTCCGTAGGAGCCCTCGTGGATTTCATCACCAACAACATCCTGTTGATCGTCGTGGCCTTTCTGTCCGGGGCCATGCTGCTGTGGCCGGCGCTGCGCCGTTCCGCGGGCGGTCCGAGCATCTCGGCGGGCGAAGCCACGCAGCTCATGAACCGCGAGCATGCGGTGCTGCTGGATGTGCGCGATCAGGACGAGTACGACCGCGGACACGTCCCGCAGGCCAGACACGTGCCGCTTGAAAAGCTCGCGGCCGACCCCACCCTCGCAGGCAAGAAGGACAAGCCCGTGATCCTGATGTGCGCCACAGGCGTGCGCTCGGCCAAGGCCGCTGCGGCCCTGCGCAAGGCGGGTTACGAGAAGGTCTACAACCTGGAGGGCGGCCTGAACGGCTGGATGACCGCCGGCCTGCCGACAGTCAAGACTGCCGCCTGAAGGCGACACGGATTCAAGCGCGCCGCCTGAGGGCGACGCACAGTCAGAGCGCCGCGATCCGCGGCTCGGAGCGCACCATGCAAGCCGTCACCATGTACACCACCGCCGTCTGCCCCTACTGCCAGCGGGCCAAGATGCTGCTCAAGCAGCGCGGCGTGACCGAGATCAACGAGATCCGCATCGACACCGATCCGGCCCAGAAGGACCTGATGATCGAGAAGACCGGCCGGCGCACCGTGCCCCAGATCTTCATCGGTGACACCCATGTGGGCGGCTGCGACGATCTCTACGCCTTGGATGGCAAGGGCGGGCTCGTGCCTTTGCTGGCGGGCTGAGGCCAGCACGCCGAACGCCTGCGCCGGGAGCGTTACACTCCCCGGCCGAGAGGGAAGGCTGCGGACAGACCCGCAGCCTTTTTTGTATCGAGGATCAATCGAGGAAGCATCATGGCGCAGCAAGCCGAGCAGCAAGCCGTATTCAACGTCACCCGCGTCTACCTGAAGGACCTGTCGGTCGAGATGCCCAACGCGCCCCAGATCTTTCTGGAGCAGGGTCAGCCGGCCACCAACGTGGAGCTCGGCGTGGCTGCCGAGGCGCTGCAGGACAACCACTATCTGGTGAGCACCAGCGCCACCATCACCACCAAGGTGGGCGACAAGACCCTGTATCTCGTCGAAGGCACGCAGTCGGGCATTTTCCAGATCGCCGGCGTGCCTGCCGACCAGATCCAGCCCCTGCTGGAAATTGTCTGCGCCGGCATCGTCTACCCCTATCTGCGCGCCAACCTGGCAGACGCCATCACGCGCGCCAGCATGCCGCCCATCCACCTCACCGAGGTGAACTTCCAGGCCCTGTATGAAGCCAAGCTCCAGGCCCAGCAGGACGGCGGTCAGCAGACTGCGGGCGCGAACGGTTCTCCCAGCCTGAACTGAGCGGCAGCCCCGCATGCCGAACAACCATCTCGTGGTGGTGGGTGCCGGCAGCTGGGGCACCGCACTGGCCATGGCGGCGCTGCGCAGCGCCGCCTTTTTTTCGCCTGCCGCCGAGCCGCCGGCCACCGCGCAGGTCACCCTCCTGGCGCGCGATGCCGATCAGGCGGCCGCCATGCAGGCCACGCGCGAAAACGCCCGCTACCTGCCGGGCGTGGCGCTGCCGCCGAACTTGCAGATCAGCGCCGACGCCGCTGTGCTCAGCAACGCCAGCCTCGTGCTGCTCGTGACACCCTTTGCCGGCCTCACCGAGTGGTTCGGGCGTCTGGCCGCACTGCCGACGCAGCTGCCTGTGCTCTGGGCGGCCAAGGGTCTGGATGCGCAGACGGGCGAGATGGCCCATGAACTGGCGGCGCGTCTGCTGCCCGGGCCGGCGTGCGGCGTGGTGTCGGGCCCGAGCTTTGCGAGCGAAGTGGCCCGCGGCCTGCCCTGCGCACTGACCGTGGCCAGCAGCAGCGAGGCGCTGCAGCAGCTTGGCAGCCGCTGGCTGCACGGCCCGACCTTGCGCGTCTACCGATCGGCCGATGTCACCGGCGTGGAGGTCGGCGGCGCGGTGAAGAACGTGATCGCGATCGCCACCGGCATGTGCGACGGCCTGAACCTGGGCCTGAACGCGCGGGCCGCGCTGATCACGCGCGGCCTGGCGGAGATGAGCCGCTTTGCCGTGGCGCTCGGCGCCCGGCCCGAAACCCTGGCCGGGCTGACCGGTCTGGGTGATCTGATCCTCACGGCCACCGGCGAACTGTCCCGCAACCGGCGCTTCGGCCTGGAGTTCGCGCGCGACGGCCGGGCGCACGGCGATTTTCTGGCCGAAGGGGCGCGCTGTGCCCGGGCCGTGCAGCGCCGCGCTCAGGCCCTGGGCGTCGAGATGCCGATCACGGCTTGTGTGGCCGAGATCGTCGACGGGCAGCTCAGCCCGCAGGCCGCAGCGCAGCTGCTGCTGGCGCGCACCGCGAAGGCGGAATAGGGCGAGGGGGCTGCGGCGGCCAGCAGCCAAGGCGCCTGTGGCACGGCGGGGGAGACCAGCGACCCGGAATGGCGCACCCGCAACCCGTGAACGGTTAGCGGCAACACGCGCCAAGTCGTGCGAAAAGCATCGAACTGCGCGCATTTCCTCCGTGTGGCCTGGCCTGGGTCCGACGGGCGCGGCCCGGTTCGGCATCAGGTCCGCAGCGGGCGTTCATCGGGCATGCATCGGCTCCTGCGATGATCCGTGCATGAGCCTGCTTCTTTCCCGCGAACCCGCCTCCGCCACTGCACGGCGCCTGTCGAGCATTGCCATCTACTGCGGCGCTTCGCCCGGGCAGGATCCGCGTTATCTGGCGGCCGCCCGTGCCGTGGGTGCGGGGCTGGCGGAGCGCGGCATCGTCGTGGTCTATGGCGGCGGTCGGGTGGGCATGATGGGGGCGCTGGCCGACGCCGCGCTGGCGGCCGGCGGCCGGGTCGTGGGCGTGATCCCTCAGCGGCTCATGGAGCGCGAGGCAGCGCACCGCGAGCTCAGCGAGCTGCACGTCGTGCCCGACATGCACACCCGCAAGGCCCGGATGGCGGCGCTGGCCGAAGGATTCATCGCGCTGCCTGGCGGCATCGGCACCTACGACGAGCTGTTCGAGATCCTCACCTGGCTGCAGCTGGGCTACCACCGTCTGCCGGTGGGGGTGCTCAATGTGGCGGGCTACTTCGACCCGCTGCTCGCGCTGCTGGACCGCACGGTATCCGAGGGCTTTCTGAGTCCGGCCACCCGCGCGATGCTGCTGGCCGATCTGCAGCTGCCGGCGCTGCTGGCGCAGATGGAGCGCTTTCTGCCGGAAGATGCCGAGGCCTGGCTGGCGGCCAAGCTGCGGCAGGAGCCTTAGGCGTGCTCCACGACGCATCAATGTGCATCATTTTCGGACAGAAAATCAAGTACCGTCAGATCGGGCTGATTGCGCATCTGAAGCGCGATAAGCTGGATCTGATCACATAGAATAAGTTGTTTTCGGACATAAAATCACGCACCGCCGGGGTACCCGTGCTGTCGCCAGGCCTCGAACACCGCCACGGCCACGCTGTTGGACAGGTTCAGGCTGCGCTGTGCGGGGCGCATCGGCAGGCGCACGCGTTGCGCCACCGGGAAGGACTCGCGCAGTGCTGCCGGCAGGCCGGCGGTTTCCGAGCCAAACACCAGCCAGTCGCCCGGCTCGAAGGCCACCTCGGCAAACGGGCGCGACCCCTTGGTGGTGAAGGCAAAGAGCCGGTCTGACGCGGGCGCGGCCTGGGCGATGAACGCGTCCCAGTCGGCGTAGGTCCTGACCTCGGCGTACTCGTGATAGTCCAGCCCGGCGCGGCGCATGTAGCGGTCGTCCATGGAAAAGCCCAGCGGCTCGATCAGGTGCAGGGCGCAACCCGTATTGGCGCACAGGCGGATCACATTGCCGGTGTTGGGCGGGATTTCCGGGTGGACAAGGACGACGTTCAGGAAGGGCGCGCTCATGGGGCGTGAGGGTTCGGGTGGGCGGTCTTGCCGCGACTGGGCGCGCATTTTCGGGCGCCAGGAGTGCCTGGAGGGGAGACGGCGTTGGGTGCGACATTAGATCGGAACCGGTACCGCGCCTTGCGCAAGTCCGTCTGCGCCAGGCGCCCGGCCGCCGGCTGTGCCGATTGCAGTCGCTGTGCGGTCAGGGTGTACGCGCCAGCGCCAGCGCGGTCACGCTGGCCGCACCGGCCTTGCGCAGGCAGCGCGCCGCCTCGAACAGGGTGGCGCCGGTGGTCATGACGTCATCGACCAGCAGCAGGTGCAGACCGGCCACGTGGCGCTGCACCGCGAAGGCGCCGCGCACATTGCGTTCGCGCTCGGCCAGCGGAAGAGCCATCTGACTGGCGGTGTCGCGGGTGCGGATCAGCGTCTGCCAGCAGGCGGGACCCCAAGCCGGCGGCAGGCGCCGCACCAGCTCCCAGCTCTGGTTGTAGCCGCGGCTGCGCTCCCGGCCGGGCGACAGCGGTACCGGGAGGATGCGATCGAACGCGATGGGTTGCGTGCCCTGCGCTGCGGCGGGCAGGGCACGCGCCAGCAGCCCGGCCAGCGGTGCAGCCAGGGCGGTGCGCTGCCGAAACTTGAGGGCCTGCACGAGCCGGTCGCCCGGCGCCGCGTAGTCAAAGGCGGCATGGCTGGCGGCCACGGGCGGCGGTTCGCTCAGGCAGCGGCCGCAGCGCAGGGCCGGGGCAGGTGGTGCGGCGGGCTTGAGATGGGCCGCCGCGTTGGCCGACGCGTTGGCCGACGTATTGGGTGCGGCATCAGCCGCTGTGCCGTCTGCGGGGGCCGCTTGCAGGGCCGCCGTGAGCGGCAGCGCGCAGCCCGTGCAGCGCAGGCGCACGCGGTTCAGGCTGCGTTCGCAGGCCGGGCAGATCCAGCCGACGCATGCGGCCCCGCAGCCGGGGCAGCGCTGGCCGGTCAGGAAGGACGCCAGACGTGCCAGCGGGCTGTAGGCAATGCTCAAGCGGCGGTCCTGGGGTTCAGGGGAACGAAGTGGAGCGATGGCGCGCATTGTGGCGCGCCCTGCATGGGCGGGGCGGCCAGTCGGCAGCGTAGGGCAGCCCGGGCGCCTGACGCTGCGGTGCCGCGGCAGCCGGCTGCGATGTGTGGCGCCGCTGCTGCGGATGGGCGCCTGGTGCACGGCCTGGCGCCGTGAAGGCGTGCCGATGCGGTGCCCGTTCGCCGGGCTGGTGGTGTTGATCCTTCGATCTCACAGCCTTGTTTGACAGGGCAAACAGCCAAAGTGAGCGCATGCTCTTGACCGCCAGAGATACACTGCCGCGCCCCGCAGCGTCGCTCCGCGCACCCTGCCTGCGCCGGCAGCCTGTTGCGCCTCGGTTCCCTCGCGCCCCTGCATGCGTAAACGCC
>DASSQC010000025.1:0-5533 GCA_035702705.1 Burkholderiaceae bacterium
GTGCACAGCGAGATCGACTGGTTTGCGCTCGCCCTGGCCCAGCTGCAGGCAGAGCGCGGCTACGCACCGAAGGTGCTGGCCATCACGGGTACCAACGGCAAGACCACGGTCACGGCACTGACCCGCCACCTCGCACAGGCCGCCGGCCAGGACGCGGTGGCCTGCGGCAACATCAGCCCGGCGGCGCTTGATGCGCTGCAGGCCGCACTCGATGCCGAGAGCCTGCCGCAGGTCTGGGTGCTCGAGCTCTCCAGCTTTCAGCTGCACTACACCAGCCTGCTGAAGACCGACGCCGCCACCGTGCTGAACCTGTCGCAGGATCACCTCGACTGGCATACCGACATGGCGGACTACGCAGCCGCCAAGGCGCGCATCTTCAAGGGCACGCGTGTTCGCGTGATCAATCGTGATGATCCCCTGGTGGCGCCGATGGGTGCGGGCGCGACGCCTGATCAGGTGGTGAGTTTCGGTCTAGGTGAGCCCGCGCTGCCCGGTGACTTCGGCATCCAGGAAGCCGGCCTGAAGTGGCTGGTGCAGGCCCAGCCGGCCGATGACACGCCGCGCAAGAAGAAGGACACCTCGCCGATCGAGGTGATCCAGAACCGAATGATGCCCGCCGATGCACTGCGCATCCGTGGCAGCCACAACCACGCCAACGCCCTGGCCGCCCTGGCGTTGCTGCGTGCCATCGATCTGCCCCTGGCCGGTCTGCTCAAGGGATTGCGCGACTACGCCGGCGAACCGCACCGCTGCCAGTTTGTTGCGAGCATCGATGAGGTGGACTACATCGATGACAGCAAGGGCACCAATGTGGGGGCCACGCAGGCGGCCATTGCCGGGCTGGCCGAAGGTCGTCGTCGCATCCACTTGATTGCCGGGGGGCTGGGCAAGGGGCAGGACTTCAGTCCGCTGATCGAGCCGGTCACGCGCTATGCAAAGACGGTGCTGCTGATTGGCCAGGACGCCCCGGCGATTCGCGCAGCACTGGCCGGCGGGTCGGCCGAACTGCTGGACTGCGCCGATCTGCCTGCCGCCGTTCAGGCTGCCGCGGAGCGCGCGGCGCCCGGCGACATCGTGCTGCTGTCCCCGGCCTGTGCCAGCTTCGACATGTTCAAGGGCTATGCCCATCGATCCGAGGTCTTTGTGCAGTCAGTCAGCACGCTGCAGAACGAACGGGGGCTGGCATGAAGCTGGGTCTGCGCCTTCCCGGCTTCTCGGGCTTCGGCCGGCAGGACACGCTGCTGCCCTCGCTGCCTACGCGCACCGAGATGGCCAGCGTGGACCGCGTGCTGCTTGGCGCCATTGCCCTGCTGCTCGCTCTGGGCGCCGTGATGGTCTATTCGGCCTCCGTGGCCCTGCCCGACGCACCGCGCTTTTCAAACTATTCGCCGACGCACTTCCTGTTCCGGCACATCGTCTTCATCACCATCGGACTGTGCGCAGCCATGGTCATCTTCCAGCTGCCGATGAAGTTCTGGCAGCGCTGGGCACCCATTCTGTTCCTGGGCGGCCTGGGGCTGATGGTGCTGGTGCTCATCCCCGGCATCGGCAAGGGGGTGAACGGTGCGCACCGCTGGATCCCGCTTTACGTCATCAACCTGCAGCCCTCGGAGCTGATGAAGCTCTTTGTCATCCTCTACGGCGCGGACTATGCCGTGCGCAAGCAGGCCGTGCTGCAGCAGTTCAAGCAGGGCTTGCTGCCCATCGTTGTGGTGCTGGGGGTGGTAGGCGGATTGCTGCTGCTGCAGCCGGATCTGGGTGCACTGATCGTGATCTCCGGCATCGCGGTGGGCATTCTGTTCCTTGGGGGCATGAGCCTGCGCATCTTCCTGGGCTCGGTGGCCGCGCTGACCTCGGTGTTCGTGGCGGTGATCCTCCTGTCGCCCTGGCGCCGGGACCGGATCTTCGCCTACCTGAATCCGTGGGACGAGCAGAACGCACTGAACCGGGCCTACCAGCTCACGCACTCGCTGATTGCTTTCGGTCGCGGCGAGATCTTCGGTGTGGGCCTGGGCGCAAGCGTCGAGAAGCTGCACTACCTGCCCGAAGCCCACACCGACTTCATCATGGCGATCATCGGCGAGGAGCTCGGCTTTGTCGGCGTGTTCCTGGTGATCGGCTGCTTCTATGTGATCGTCCGCAAGGCCTTCGAGATCGGCCGGCAGGCCATCAAGCTCGACCGCGTATTCGCCGGTCTCGTCGCCCAGGGCATCGGTATCTGGATCGGCATCCAGGCCTTCATCAACATCGGTGTGGCCAGCGGCTTGCTGCCCACCAAGGGCCTGACCCTGCCGTTCATCAGCTATGGCGGCAGCGCCATGCTGATGAGCTGCGTGGCGATGGCTGTGCTTGCACGTGTGGACTATGAAAGCCGCCAGATGATGCGGGGGAAGACGCTGTGATCATGGCGGCACACAAGCACCTTGTGGTCATGGCGGCAGGCACCGGTGGGCACATCATGCCTGGCCTTGCGGTGGCGCGCGAGATGCAGCAGCGCGGCTGGACCGTGAGCTGGCTGGGAACCAGCCATGGCATGGAGAACCGGCTGGTGCCGCCCACCGGCCTGCCCATGGACACCATCACGTTCTCCGGTCTGCGCGGCAAGGGCGTGCTGCATACGCTGACGGGCGGCTTGCGCCTGCTGCTCGCATTCTGGTCCTGCCTGCGCATCATGCTCAAGCGCAAGCCGAGCGCGGTACTGGGCATGGGTGGCTACGTCTGCTTTCCCGGCGGCATGATGGCTGCACTGCTGGGCAAGCCGCTCGTGCTCATGAATGCCGACGCCGGCCTGCTGCTGTCGAACAAGGCGCTGCTGCCTGTTGCCGACCGCGTCACGTTCGGTTTTTCCGGCGGTCCGGCGGATTCGACCAAGGGCGCCGTGGTCACCGGCAACCCGGTACGTCGCGAGATTGCCGAGCTGCGCGCGCCTGCCGAGCGCTTTGCCGGCCGTACGGGTCCACTGCGCCTTCTGGTGGTCGGTGGCAGTCTGGGCGCCAAGGTGCTCAACGAGACACTGATCGACGCATTGAAGGCGATGCCGGTGTCTGAGCGGCCGAGCGTTGTGCATCAGACGGGTGTGAGTCAGGAGGCTGCGGTGCGGGACGCCTACCGCCTGGCTGGCATTGAGGCTGACGTGCGTGCGTTCATCGATGACATGGCCGCCGAGCTTGCACGCTGCGACCTGATTGTCTGCCGTGCGGGCGCCGTCACAGTCTCGGAGCTATGTGCTGCCGGTGTGGCCAGCGTGCTCGTACCCCTGGTGGTGAGCACAACCAGCCACCAGCGCGACAACGCCGAGTGGATGGCCAGACAGGGCGCAGCGATCCATTTGCCGCAGGGCGATCTCAACGCGGAATCGCTTTCCCGTCTGATCGCCAGCCTCAGCCGCAGCAAGCTGCTGGCCATTGCAGAGCAGGCGCGCAAGCTCGCACAGCCCAATGCGGCTGCGCGCGTAGCAGACGAAATTGAAGGATTGGTGCGATGAAGCACGCCATCAAGCACATCCACTTTGTTGGTGTCGGTGGATCGGGGATGAGCGGCATCGCGGAGGTGCTTCGCAACCTCGGCTATGCGGTTTCCGGCTCGGACCTCAGCGACAGCGCCACGACCCGTCGACTGGCCGACCTGGGAATCCGGATCGACATCGGTCATGATGCGGCGAACGTGCGGGACGCTGACGCCGTGGTGGTCTCCACAGCAGTCGGCAACAGCAACCCGGAAGTGCAGGCCGCCCGTCTGGCCAAGGTGCCGGTGGTGCCGCGTGCAGTCATGCTGGCTGAACTCATGCGCCTGAAGCGCGGCATCGCGATTGCCGGTACGCACGGCAAGACCACGACCACCTCGCTGATGGCCAGTGTGCTGGCCGAAGGTGGGCTGGATCCCACCTTCGTGATCGGCGGGCGGCTGAACAGCGCCGGCGCAAATGCCAAGCTGGGCAGTGGCGACTACATCGTGGTCGAGGCTGATGAGAGCGATGCGAGCTTCCTGAACCTGCTGCCGATGATTGCGGTGATCACGAACATCGACGCCGACCACATGGATACCTACGGCCATGACTTTGCGCGGCTGAAGCAGGCGTTCGTGGACTTCACCCACCGCCTGCCCTTCTACGGCACCGCCGTGCTGTGTGCCGATGATCCGCACGTTCGTTCGATCATGCCGCTGGTCAGCAAGCCCATCACAACCTACGGATTCTCGGACGATGCTGAAGTGCGTGCCATCGATGCGAAGGCCGTCGGCACCCAGATGCACTTCACGGCCTTGCGGCCGGGCATGCCGCCGCTGGCCATCGAGCTCAACCAGCCCGGCATGCACAACGTCCTCAATTCACTGTCGGTGATCGCGGTGGCGTCCGAGCTGGGTGTGGACGACGCCGCCATCCAGCGTGGCCTGTCCGGTTTCAAGGGCGTGGGCAGACGCTTCACGCGCTATGGCGAGCTCAGGGCGCCTTCTGGCGCGCAGTTCGCGCTGGTGGACGATTACGGTCATCACCCGGTGGAAATGGCGGCCACGCTCGCCGCCGCCCGCGGTGCCTATCCGGGCCGGCGTCTTGTGCTCGCGTTCCAGCCGCATCGATACAGCCGCACGCGCGACTGCTTTGAAGACTTCGTGAAGGTCATGGGCCAGGCCGACGCGCTGCTGCTGGCCGAGGTCTATGCCGCAGGCGAGACCCCGATCGTGGCCGCAGACGGCCGGGCGCTGGCGCGTGCGCTGCGGGTCTCGGGCCAGATCGAGCCCGTGTTTGTCGAGGAGATCGCCAGCATGCCGCAGCGCATCCTCGAAACCGTGAAAGACGGTGATGTGGTCCTTGCCATGGGTGCCGGTTCGATCGGCAACGTGCCAGCCAAGCTGATGGAGTTGCTCAAATGAATCTCGGTCGCGTAGGGGTGCTGTTCGGCGGCCGCTCGCATGAGCGCGAGGTCTCGATCATGTCGGGCACGGGGGTGCACAAGGCGCTGCTGGCCAAGGGCGTGGATGCGCATCTCTTCGATACCGGCGAACGCAGTCTTGCCGAGCTCGCAAGCGCGGGCTTCGATCGAGTGTTCATTGCCCTTCACGGCCGGTACGGCGAGGATGGATCGCTGCAGGGCGCGCTGGAACTGCTCGAAATTCCCTACACCGGCAGCGGCGTGATGGCCAGCGCGATTGCGATGGACAAGATCATGACCAAGCGGATCTGGGCCAACCACGGCCTGCCGACGCCGCGCTTCGAGGTCCTGACCGATGACAGCGAGCTGCGCACGGTGCCTGACCGCATCGGTCTGCCCCTGATGCTGAAGGCGCCGCATGAGGGCTCGACGATCGGCATCACCAAGGTTGTGGGCTACTCCGACATGAACGAGGGATTTGCGGCCTGCCGCAAGTACGACGAGGAAATCCTCGCCGAGGAGTTCGTCAGCGGCCGCGAGCTGACTGTGGCCGTACTGGGCCGCGGCCAGCAGGCGAGGGCGCTGCCGATCGTGGAGATCCGCGCACCGGACGGCAACTACGACTTCGAGCACAAGTACTACAGCGACGATACGAAGTACCTGTG
>DASSQC010000026.1:0-4748 GCA_035702705.1 Burkholderiaceae bacterium
CGACCTCGCTGATCTTCTCGCGCCAGAACTTGCCCTTCGTGAAGCGCGAAGGCTCGCCCGCCGAAGTGATGGCCCGCATCCGCAAGGGCGCCTATGTCATCAGCGAGGCGCCCGGCGGCCTGGCCAAGGCCCGCGCTGTGATCATCGGCACCGGCAGCGAGATCGCCCTGGCCCTGCAGGCGCAGGCCCAGCTGGCCGAGCAGGGCATTGCCGTGCGCGTGGTCTCCATGCCGAGCACCACCACCTTCGACAAGCAGACCACGGCCTACAAGGAACTGGTGCTGCCCGCCGGCCTGCCGCGGATTGCGGTGGAAGCCGGTGTGACCGACTTCTGGTGGAAGTACGGCTGCGCCGCCGTGGTCGGCATCGACACCTTCGGTGAAAGCGCGCCGGCCGGCGTGCTGTTCAAGCACTTTGGTTTCACCACCGAGAACGTGGTGCGCACGGTGAAGGATGCGATCGGCGCCTGAGGGTGCGCACGGTCGCAGAGAACAACTTTTTGTCTTTGACTTTCGGAGAGCTTCAATGGCCATCAAGGTAGGCATCAATGGTTTCGGTCGCATCGGTCGCATGGTGTTCCGTGCAGCGGTGCAGAACTTCGCGGACGACATCGAGATCGTCGGCATCAATGACCTGCTGGAGCCCGACTACCTGGCCTACATGCTCAAGTACGACAGCGTGCATGGCCGCTTCCAGGGCGAGATTGCCGTGGACGGCAACACGCTCGTGGTCAACGGCAAGAAGATCCGCCTGACCGCCGTGAAGAACCCGGCTGAACTCAAGTGGAACGAAGTCGGCGCAGACATCGTGGTGGAGTCCACCGGCCTGTTCCTGGACAACGCCACCGCCAGCGCGCACATTGCGGCCGGCGCGAAGAAGGTGATCATGAGCGCGCCGTCCAAGGACGACACGCCGATGTTCGTCTACGGCGTGAACCACACCGCGTACAAGGGCGAAGCCATCATCTCGAACGCTTCCTGCACCACCAACTGCCTGGCCCCCGTGGCCAAGGTGCTGCATGACACCTGGGGCATCAAGCGCGGCCTGATGACCACCGTGCACGCCGCCACCGCCACGCAGAAGACCGTGGACGGCCCCTCCAACAAGGACTGGCGCGGCGGTCGCGGCATCCTCGAGAACATCATCCCCAGCTCCACCGGCGCCGCCAAGGCCGTGGGCAAGGTGATCCCCTCGCTGAACAAGAAGCTCACGGGCATGAGCTTCCGCGTGCCCACCAGCGACGTGTCCGTCGTGGACCTGACCGTGGAGCTGGAAAAGCCGGCCACCTACGAGCAGATCTGCGCCGCCATGAAGGCCGCCAGCACCGGCGCCATGAAGGGCGTGATGGGCTACACCGAAGACAAGGTGGTGGCCACCGACTTCCGTGGCGAGCCCTGCACCAGCGTGTTCGATGCCGACGCCGGCATCGCCCTGGATGACACCTTCATCAAGGTGGTGAGCTGGTACGACAACGAGTGGGGCTACTCCAACAAGGTGCTGGAGATGGTCCGGGTGATGGCGAAGTAATCGGCCTTTCAGTCGACCCGCCCAGCCAGGAAGCCTCCCGGTTCAAGCCTGCCGCGGAGGCTTTTTTCTGGCCGCTCTCACAGGGCTTTTCGCTTGTGGGAAGCCATTCTCCAGCCATTTTGGTCTGGAGAGCCGCATGAATCCTCAATCCAGCATTTCGAATCGAAGCATCCGACGATGACGAAGACCGTACTCACCCTGAACGATGTGGCGCTGGCCGGCAAGCGCGTGTTCATCCGCAGCGACCTGAACGTGCCGCAGGACGACGCCGGCCACATCACCGACGACACCCGCATCCGCGCCAGCGTCCCCGCCATCCGGCAGGCGGCCCAGGCCGGCGCTGCCGTGATGGTGACCAGCCACCTCGGTCGCCCCACCGAGGGCGAGTTCAAGCCGGAAGACTCCCTGGCGCCCATTGCCGCGCGCCTGTCCGAGTTGCTGGGCCAACCGGTGCGTCTGGTGCAGAACTGGGTGGATGGCGGTTTCACCGTGGCTGCGGGCGAGGTGGTGCTGCTCGAGAACTGCCGCGTCAACACCGGCGAGAAGAAGGACAGCGAAGCGCTCGCCCGCAAGATGGCCGCGCTGTGCGACGTGTATGTGAACGACGCCTTTGGCACCGCGCACCGCGCGGAGGCCACGACGCACGGCATCGCGCGCTTTGCGCCGGTGGCTGTGGCCGGCCCGCTGATGGCCGCCGAGATCGAGGCGCTGACCCAGGCGCTCGCGTCACCCAAGCGTCCGCTGGTGGCGATCGTGGCCGGCAGCAAGGTGTCCACCAAGCTCACCATCCTCAAGAGTCTGGCCGAGAAGGTGGACCAGCTCATCGTCGGTGGCGGCATTGCCAACACCTTCATGGCGGCCCAGGGCCTGCCGGTGGGCAAGAGCCTGTGCGAGCACGAACTGCTGGCCGAAGCCCGCGCGATCATCGACCTGATGGCAAGCCGCGGCGCCACCGTGCCCATCCCCACAGACGTCGTCGTGGCCCCGAACTTCGCAGCCGATGCACCCGCCACCACCAAGGCGGCCAAGGACGTGGCGGAAGGCGACATGATCCTGGACATCGGCCCGCAGACCACGGCCGCGCTGGCGGCGATGCTCAAGTCGGCCGGCACCATCGTCTGGAACGGCCCGGTGGGCGTGTTCGAGTTCGATGCCTTCGCCAAGGGCACAGAGGGTCTGGCCCGCGCCATTGCCGAGTCGAGCGCGTTCAGCATTGCCGGCGGTGGCGACACGATTGCAGCCATCAACAAGTTCGGCATTGCCGATCAGGTGAGCTACATCTCCACGGCCGGCGGCGCCTTCCTCGAGTTCCTCGAAGGCAAGACCCTGCCCGCGGTGGCGGCGCTGCAGGCGCGCGCCAGGGGCTGATCCGCTTCTGCCCATGAAACGCCCCGCGGGCACACAGCCCCCGGGGCGTTTTCGTTTCCGGTGTCGGCCACGCAGCGTTGCCTACATCGACGCTGTAGTCCGATAAGGGTTGCCGCCGCGCGCAGGCGGCTCGCATACTCGCGGGTCTGACTCAACGACGCATCCATGAGCACCCGCGACACCAAGATTGTGGCCACCCTGGGCCCGGCCAGTTCCCACCCCGATGTTCTCGAACGCATGATCCGCGCCGGTGTGGATGTGGTGCGCCTGAATTTCTCGCACGGCAAGGCCGAGGATCACATTGCCCGCGCGCAGCTGGTGCGCGAGGTCTCGGCCAAGGTGGGCAAGGAGGTCGCCATCATGGCGGACCTGCAGGGCCCGAAGATCCGTGTCGGCAAGTTTGCCGAGGGGCGCGTGCATCTGGAGCAGGGCGCACGCTTTGTGCTCGATGGCTCGCGCACCGAACCGGGCGACATGGATGCCGTGGGCCTGGACTACAAGGACCTGCCGCGCGACGTGAAGCCGGGCGACATCCTGCTGCTGAACGACGGGCTGATCGTGCTGAAGGTCGATGAAGTGCGCGGCGAGGCCATCCACACCACGGTGGTCATCGGCGGCGAGCTGTCGAACAACAAGGGCATCAACAAGCAGGGCGGCGGCCTGACCGCGCCGGCGCTCACCGCCAAGGACATGGAGGACATCAAGACCGCCATGGCCCTGCAGGCCGACTATGTGGCCGTGAGCTTCCCCAAGAACCGCACCGACATGGAGATGGCCCGCCAGCTGTGCAACGTGGCCGCCGCGGCCTACAAGCACAAGCCGGGCATGATCGCCAAGATCGAGCGGGCCGAGGCCATCGTGCCCGAGGTGCTGCAGAGCATTCTGGACGCCAGCGACGGCATCATGGTCGCGCGCGGCGACCTGGCCGTGGAGGTCGGCAACGCCGCGGTGCCCGCGCTGCAAAAGCGCATGATCAAGCTGGCCCGCGAGCAGGACAAGCTCGTCATCACCGCCACGCAGATGATGGAGTCCATGATCGTGAACCCGGTGCCCACGCGCGCCGAGGTGAGCGACGTGGCCAATGCCGTGCTCGACGGCACCGATGCCGTCATGCTGAGTGCCGAGACCGCGAGCGGCAAGTACCCGGTCGAGACGGTCGAGATCATGGCCAACGTCTGCCTGCAAAGCGAGCTGGCCGAGGAGATCGAGCTCGACGCCGACTTCGTCAACAAGACCTTCAGCCGCATCGACCAGACGATCGCCATGGGTGCGCTGTTCACCGCGCACCACCTCGGCTGCAAGGCCATCGTGGCGCTCACCGACTCCGGCTCCACGGCGCTCTGGATGAGCCGGCACAAGATCCACGTGCCGGTCTATGCGCTCACGCCGCGCGTGGCCGCGCAGCGCAAGATGAGCCTGTACCGCAACGTGCGCCCCATGATCATGGCCACCAGCTCCGACCGCGACGAAGCCATGACCCAGGCCGAGCGCCTGCTGATCGAGCGCGGCGTGCTCAAGAGCGGCGACACCTACGCCATCACCTGCGGCGAACCCATGGGCACACCGGGCGGCACGAACATGCTCAAGATTGCTCGCGTCGGAAGCTGACCGTTTCTGGTTGAAATTTCGCACGGCAGATGCGGTTTATCGCCTGTCTGGTGGGCTTCTCGGCCAGATGTAGTGATGCTTGAACGGTGTCCGATTTCGATCCGGACCTACGAGCGCCCATGCCGCTGCGCCCGGCGCTGAGCACCTGCGCCGGGTCGGTGCACCCTGCGGCAGACCCCGAGGCCGGCCGGCCACCCTGGCTGGCGACAATTTCGGCATCCAAATCAAGGCCTTAGCGCCACTAC
>DASSQC010000027.1:0-2165 GCA_035702705.1 Burkholderiaceae bacterium
GATGAAGATGTAGCGGAACCGGTGTGAAACGATCATGTCAGGCTGCGGCGCAGTTTAGCCGTGGTGGGTCGTTTGCTTCGCATGCGCCGCGAGTGCTTGCGCATAGGAATTTCAAACGGTCTGGTCTGTGAAAAGCCTGGAAAGCCCGACTCAGCCCTGGGTGGGCAGCCGATGCCTGCCTGGATGGCTTGGAACTGGCGCCTGGGCCGTTGCCTTGTCTGGATTCGGCCCGCCCTGACGGCTCGCCTCGCGCTCGTTGGGCCTTGATCTCGGGGTTGACCCTGTGTTTTCCGCCATCCAGTCCGCACGCGGGCGCAGCGCCACCGGCCACTGGCGCCAAGCTGCGCAGCCCTTTGTGATGTGTACGGTGTCCGGGACGGTCGACGCGGCTCAGGCGGCTTCAGTCTTGCCGCGCCTCGCGCGCTCGGCCTCTGGGCGGCGGCTGCGGATCCAGTCCCAGGTGGGTCAGGATCTTCTCGATCACCGGTCGCTCCAGGATGGCCGCGATGATCTTGAGCTCCCCGGCGCCGCAGTTGGGGCAGTGCTGCATGTCGATGTCGAACACGCGCTTGAGTAGCCGCGCCCAAGCAATTCGGTGCGGTCGGTCCGGCCGGTCCGGGTTAGTCTCGGTCTGGACCACGCATTCGCTGGCGGCAACGGCTGCGGTGGCCCGTTCCTCCACCTCGGGCCCTTGCGGCACCACCAGGGACCGCAGCTTGGCGTTGGGCGCCAGCACGCCGTGGAACCTGATGAGATGCAGACGCGGCCGGGGAACCAGCGCCGCAAGCCGCTGCATGAACTCCAGCGGGCTCAAGACCAGATGCGTCGTGCCGTCGCGCCACGGTGTCTTCAGCTTCAGCTCGACCTGCCCGGCGGCATTGACCTGCACCCGTTCGTCGGAAAGCGCCGGCCGGGTGATGTAGCGGCACAGCTGCTCCAGCCGCTTGCGGTCATGGGCTTCGACCCGCACCGCGGCGTGCAGGCTGAATCCGTCGATGTCGGCGCACAGCGGCTGGCGGGCCGAGTCCTCGCGCGGCATCGCGCCTCTCAGGGTCAGCACCTTCTGCCCGGCGCGCGGCCCGAAGGCGATTCGGTAGGTGATGGCCGCGGCCTGCAGCGGCCGCAGCGTGCGCGCCTCCTCGCCGTCGGCATCCGGCTCGGCCAGGTAGGTCTGGCCCATGTCTTCGACCAGCACGCCCCGGCGCGTGAGCATCTTCATCAGCCGGGCGATGACGGTCTGCAGCAGCGCGTGCAATTCGTCGTCGGTGGGCGCATCCGCCTCAATGAAGGCCGGCGAACCATCGGCGTCGCAGCAGTACACCCCGTCCAGTACCAGACAGTGCAGGTGGATGTTGAGGTTGGCGGCCGAGCCAAAGCGCTGGATCAGCGTGACGGCGCCGCCGTGACCTTCGTCAGCCTTGAGCCCCGCCTGCCGCAGCAGATGTCGCGTGACCACGCGCTGCACCACCTGCAGCACCGGCGTGACCAGTTCCGGCTGCGCGGCCAGCAGCACGCGCAGCGGGATCGGCAGCGACAGCACCCATTGCCGCACCGGCACGTGCGGGATGACGTGGTCGACCAGGTGCGCAGCGGTCTGCGACATGCGCCGGGCGCCGCAAGAGGGGCAGAATCCCCGGCGCTTGCAGCTGAAGGCCAGCAGCTTGTCGTGGCCGCACTCGCCGCAGCGTAGCCGCAGGAATCCATGCGCCAGGATGCCGCACTCGAGGAAGGCGTCGAACTCGTCCTTGATGAACCGCGGCAACTCGGCGTCCGTGCTGGCCTCGGTGTGGGCGATGAAGCTGGCCGCATGCTGCTGGACCAGGCGGTACAGCGTGGTCTGCTCCGGTCGGTGGCGTTCGTAGTGGAGCCGGCTGGCCAAGCCGGGTAAGGAACCGGGCTGGCGGGCGGCGTGCACGGCATGCAGAGGACTCGATGGGGACCTCTACCGTCCCAGCATCGCCCTGCACTCGCCATCGCCCTTCGGTCGGGCTTGTGGGTGCAAGAAGATGGCCCTCCACCGGGTGCAGCCGGTTGGGGTGGGCCAGCCCCGGCGGGAGTCCGTCGTTCACCTTAGTGCCGATATCCCCGTGCTTTTGAGGTCGTTCCTGGCCGACGCCATCGTCACATCGCTTCAGGATCCACGCTCCCCCTGGAGCGACGCATGT
>DASSQC010000028.1:0-2296 GCA_035702705.1 Burkholderiaceae bacterium
ATCAGGCTGCCCATGTCGCGCGCAAAGCGGTTCAGCAGCCAGGGCACCACATCCGGAGCGATGGACAGGCCGCGCTCGGCCACGCGCTTGCCCACGGCGGCCTGGGCCTGCTCATCAGTGAGCGGCGACAGGCCGAACACCAGACCCCAGCCCAGACGGGTGCGCAGGTCTTCACGCAACACGGCCTGGGCCACTGGGGCCGACAGACTGGCCAACACGCACGGCCGGCCCTGCTCGCGGCAGCGGTTGTAGAGGTTGAACATCACCTGCTGCTGCCAGTCATTGAAGCGGTCCACATCGTCTGCGGCCACCAAGACCGCGTGGGCAGCGGCTTCAAAAGCCGCACGGCTGCTGACCGGGCTGAGCAGGTGCCCGCCTTCGGCCAGGGCCGCACTGAGCAGATGGGTCTTGCCGCTGCCCCGCGGGCCCCAGAGCGTGATGAACGGCGCAACGGGCAGGCGGCCTGCAGCCTGGTCCGCGATCAGCTGCTGCAGGGCGTGCAGGGCGGTGTCGTTGGCGCCGGGCAGGAAATTGGAAAAGGTGGGTGCGGGCGGCGGGCCGAGGTCCAGCAGCAGCTGTCCTGCGGCACGTGCTGCAGGCGTGCGTTCGTCCGACTGCGGATCCGCCCGGTCGTCCACGGATGCGTCGATCATCATGAGCGGGTGTAGAAGTCCGAGTTGCGGTAGCTGCCGTACAGGCGGCGCAGCGCCACGGCGAGCACCGCCGACACGGGCAGGGCGATCAGCACGCCCACAAAGCCGAACAGCTGACCGAAGGCCATCAGCGCAAAGATCACCATCAGCGGGTGCAGGCCGATGCGCTCGCCCACCAGACGCGGCGTGAGCACAAAACTCTCCAGCAGCTGGCCAAAGCCGTAGATCACGGCCACCGCGACAAAGCCGTAGACCGAGCCGAACTGCAGCAGCGCCGCCATCAGTGCCAGCGCCAGGCCGAGGGCGAAGCCCAGGTAGGGAATGAAGACCAGCACACCCGTCAGGATGCCCACCGGCAAGGCCACCGAAAAGCCGGCAAGCGCCAGTGCGGCGCTGTAGTAGATGGCCAGCGCCAGCATGACCGACAGCTGCCCGCGCAGGAACTGCGCGAGCAGGTCGTCGATCTCACGCGCGATGCTGCCGGTCTGGCCCTGCCAGCGCTGCGGCACCAGGCCCTGGACCTTGGCCACCCACTGTGGCCAGCTGTCCAGCACATAGAACACCACCAGGGGCAGAAGCAGCAGGGTGCCAAGCCAGCCCACCACGGCCAGGCCGCCAGACATGACGGAATTGACCAGCTTGCCGGCGGCGTCCTTGTCAAAGGTGTCCATGACCAGCGTGCGAAAGGTGCCGGCGTCCAGTTGGAGTTGCAGCCCGAGCATCTGGTTGAGCTTCGGGATCACGACCTGATTGATCCGGTCCACCACATTGGGCAGCTGATTGCGCATGAGATCGGCTTGCTGGGCAATGACCGGCACGAGGATCAGCACGAGGAGCAGCATGGCCAGAAGCATCAGCCCGATCATGAGCAGCGAGGCCCAGGTGCGCTTGAGCCGATGGCGCTGCAGCCACTCCACGCCCGGGTTGAGCATGTAGGCCAGCACGACGCCGGCCACGAAGGGGGCGAGGATCGGCGAGAGCAGCCAGAGCACCCAGAGGAGCGCTGCGCCCACGGCCGCCCAGAACAGCGCCTGACGGGTCTGCGGCCGCATCACGGCAAGCATGCCGGGCGATGCTGATTCACCCGAAGCCTGCGCCG
Source organism: Burkholderiaceae bacterium (assembly GCA_035702705.1). GTDB lineage: Bacteria > Pseudomonadota > Gammaproteobacteria > Burkholderiales > Burkholderiaceae_C > Piscinibacterium. The sequence continues at coordinate 1,753 of DASSQC010000028.1, forward strand.
CGGCAGGTGGCGCCGAACCCGCGTCGGCATCGGCCGGCGCAACCCGTGCCGGCGCGCCAGGGGCTTCGGCAGCCGTGTCGGCGGCCTGCGGGCTGTCCGTACGATCAGGTCCTTGGGTCATGGGGCCTAAAATTGCGCGTTTCGGGTTGGTGGCGGATTATCCCGCACTGCATCCGGGCTTCTTCGGCCTGGCGCACCAGCCTCCACGCCTCTTCTTACAAGAACCTGCGCATGTCCCAATCCAATCCCTCTGCCCAGCAATCCATGACCTACGCCCAGGCCGGGGTGGATATCGAAGCCGGCGATGCGCTGGTCGAGCGCATCAAGCCCTTTGCCAAGCGCACCCTGCGCCCGGAAGTGCTGGGTGGCATTGGCGGCTTCGGTGCGCTGATGAGCCTGCCGGCCAAGTACAAGGAGCCGATTCTGGTCAGCGGCACCGACGGCGTGGGCACCAAGCTCAAGCTGGCCTTTGCGCTGAACAAGCACGACACGGTCGGCCAGGACCTCGTGGCCATGAGCGTGAACGACGTGCTGGTGCAGGGCG
>DASSQC010000029.1:0-4704 GCA_035702705.1 Burkholderiaceae bacterium
ACCGTCAGCCGCAGGCATGAGCTTGCCCTTGTTGAAGCGGCCCTCCGGATCGACGCGACGCTTGTACTCATGGAAGGGACGGGTTTCCTCGTCGGTCAGGAACTCGTACTTGGTGATGCCGATGCCATGCTCGCCGCTGATGACGCCATTCAGATTGCGGGCAATCTGCATGATGCGCGCCACGGTCTCGTTGGCCTCCTGCAGCATCTCGTAGTGGTCCGAATTCACCGGCAGGTTGGTATGCACATTGCCATCACCGGCGTGCATGTGCAGGGCCACGAAGACCCGGCCGCGCAGCACCTCCTTGTGGCGCTTGTCCAGCTCGGCCACGATCGGCGCAAAGGCGCTGCCGGCAAAGATGCCCGCCAGCCGTGCCCTGAGTTCGCGCTTGTAGCTCACGCGGATGGTGCGGTCCTGCAGCACGCTGAACAGCGTGGCACCCGGCGTGGTGGCTGCGCGCACCGCGCATTCGCGTACCGCCTCCGGGTCGACGCCGAGGCGCGCCAGCTCGTCGAGCACATCGGCGAGCTTCTCGTCCATGTGCGTGAGCAGGTAGCTCCAGCGGTCGGTCACCTGGTCGAGCAGGCCCAGCGCCTGGCCGACGCGGTCGCCCAGCACTTCATCGCGCGGCAGTCGATCGAGCTCGGCGTCGCCGCCCTTGCCCAGGGGCAGCAGATCGGGTTCGTCGAACAGGCGCGCAAAGGCATCCACGAGGCGCAGCTTGTTCTTGATGGACAGCTCGATGTTCAGCCGCTCGATCGCCTCGGTGTACTCGCCCATGCGATCCAGCGGGATCACCACGTCTTCGTTGATCTTGAAGGCGTTGGTGTGCTTGGCAATTGCAGCGGTGCGGGCGCGGTCGAGCCAGAACTTCTTGCGCGCCTCGGCACTCACGGCCACGAAGCCCTCGCCCACGCGGGCATTGGCCATGCGCACCACCTCGCTGGCGGCGCGGGCCACGGCGTCGTCATCGTCGCCGACGATGTCGCCGATCAGCACCATCTTGGGCAGGGTGGCGCGCTTGCTCTTGGTGCTGTAGCCCACCGCGCGCAGATAGCGCTCATCCAGGTGCTCCAGCCCGGCCAGGATCGCGCCGCCCGCTCGGGCCTGGGCATCCATGTAGTCCTTGATCTCGACGATCGAAGGCACGGCGTCCTTGGCCTGACCGAAGAACTCCAGACACACCGTGCGGATGTGCTTGGGCATGCGGTGCAGCACCCACACCGCGCTGGTGATCAGTCCGTCGCAGCCTTCCTTCTGGATACCCGGCAGGCCGGCGAGGAACTTGTCGGTCACATCCTTGCCCAGACCAACCTTGCGGAAGCGGTGACCCTCGACCACAAGCGTCTCGCGCTTGAGCTCGCGTGCCTTGGCAAAGGGCTTGGCGCCGTCCTTCCAGACCAGCTCGAAGCTGGCCAGCGGCGCGTCGTGGATCTTGCCCAGGTTGTGGTCGATGCGCGTGACTTCGAGCCAGTTGCCCTGTGGATCCACCATCCGCCAGCTCAGCAGGTTGTCCAGGGCGGTGCCCCAGAGCACGGCCTTCTTGCCGCCGGCGTTCATGGCAATGTTGCCGCCGATGCAGGAGGCCTCGGCGCTGGTCGGGTCCACCGCGAAGACATAGCCGTTGGCATCGGCAATGTCGGACACGCGTTTGGTGACCACACCGGCGCCGGAGAACACGGTGGCGAAGTCCTTGGGCGCTTCTTCAAGCTGGCCATTGCCTGCCGGCAGTTGCGGGCGCTTGTGCACCTGCCCGAGCTCCTCGAGCTTCTCGGTGTTGATGACGGCACTCGTCCACACCAGCGGAATCGCACCGCCCGTGTAGCCCGTGCCGCCTCCACGCGGAATGATCGTCAGGCCGAGCTCGATGCAGCCGCGTACCAGGCCGGGAATCTCGTCCTCGCTGTCCGGCGTGAGCACCACGAAGGGGTACTCCACGCGCCAGTCGGTGGCGTCGGTCACGTGGCTGACGCGCGAGAGGCCATCGAACTTGATGTTGTCCTTGGCGGTGACGCGGCCAAGGATGCGCTTGGTCTTTTCGCGCAGGTCCCAGGTGGCGCGAAAACGTTCTTCGAAGCGATGCACTGCTTCGCGTGCCGCCTTGAGCAGCACCTCCACCTTGCGCGAGCGGTCCTGGCTCACGGCATCGAAGTGCTCGCGCGCATCGGCCGCGCGCCGCTTCTCGATCTCGTTCAAGCGGTGGTGCAGCGCCTCGATCAGCATCGTGCGGCGCTTGCGGTTGTCCAGCAGGTCGTCCTGCAGGTAGGGGTTGCGCTCCAGGACCCAGATGTCTCCGAGTACCTCGTAAAGCATGCGGGCGGACCGGCCGGTCCGCCGCTCGGCACGCAGTTCGTCCAGCACGCGCCAGGCATCTTCGCCCAGAAGGCGAATCACGATCTCGCGGTCCGAGAAGCTCGTGTAGTTGTACGGAATCTCGCGCAGACGCACGGGGTCCGTGGTCTGGGGCAGCAGGTTCGACAGCGCGGTGGGGGCGTTCATGGGTGGTGTCTGGGTCGGAGGGCGAGGGTCCGGGCCGGTCCGGCGCGATTGACGCCAGCCTGCCGGGACTGGGGCGCACCTCCTGGTGCAAGGACGTCCCTTGGGAGCAGGAGTTTATTCCCTGCCTTGGCGGGTTGTTGCGGCGCAGCGCCGCGCAAACCCGCATGGCGTGTGGGGTTGCTGGCGCGTGCCCGCCGTACTGCGACCTCTGCAAAGAGCTTATGCCGGGCAATTCGCAGAGATCGGAATAACCAATCGCGGATCTGCACACATGCTGGACGGTCCCGCTCTCCATACTGCACTGCACAAGCCCGAGCGATGCGCGGGCCGAAACCGGTTCGTGGTGGGCCGGCCAGAGCAGAGGAGTCTTCACGGTGTTTTCATTCAAACAGATCGACCGCACGCGCCGCGTGCTTCTGGGCTTGGCCGTTGCGGTGTTCGCGACCGGCGGCGCCGCACATGCCCAGCAGGAAACGACCTTGCTGAATGTCAGCTACGACCCGACTCGTGAGCTTTACAAGGAAATCAACGAAGCCTTCGCCAAGGACTGGAAGGCCAGAACGGGGCAGACGCTCAGCATCAAGCAGTCTCACGGCGGCAGCGGCCGCCAGGCGCGCTCCATCATTGACGGCATCGAAGCCGACGTCGCCACGCTTGCGCTGGCCTATGACATCGATGCACTGCATGAACGCGGCAAGCTGATTCCGGCAGATTGGCAGAAGCGCCTGCCCCAGAACAGCGCTCCGTACACCTCGACCATCGTCTTCCTGGTGCGCAAGGGCAACCCCAAGCGCATCACCGATTGGTCCGATCTGATCCGGTCGGGTGTGAATGTCGTCACGCCCAACCCCAAGACCAGCGGCGGGGCCCGATGGAACTACCTGGCCGCCTGGGGCTACGCCGTGCGCAAGAACAAGGCCAACGAGGCGCAGGCACGCGACTTCGTACGCGCGCTGTATCGCAACGTGTCGGTGCTCGACAGCGGTGCCCGCGGCTCGCTGACCACCTTTGCCGAGCGGGGTGTGGGCGATGTGTTCATCAGCTGGGAAAACGAGGCCTTCCTGGCGCTCAAGGAATTCGGCGCCGACAAGTTCGAGATCGTGACCCCGTCGATCAGCATCCTTGCGGAGCCGCCCGTCACCGTGATCGACAAGGTCGTGGACAAGCGTGGCACACGCAAGGTGGCCGAGGCCTACCTGCAGTACCTCTACACGCCTGCGGCGCAGGACATTATCGGCCGGAACTTCTACCGGCCGCGTGATGCAAAGGCCGCCGCCAAATACGCCAGCCAGTTCACGAAGGTGGACCTCTTCACGATCGATGATCTGTTTGGTGGCTGGCAAAAGGCACAGAAGACCCATTTCGAGGACGGCGGCGTCTTCGACCAGATCTCCCGCAAGTGAGAGGCAAGGCCCCCGCAGCCTGAATATGCATCTGCAGCCGCATGCAGATAGCCAGGCCCGGCTTTGAGCAACATGCGGACTGTTTCCGGGTCTACCTCCATGACATCCATGCTCCCTCTTGCCCGCCACCTGTCCGTCTCGCGGATGATTGCTGTACTCCTGATTGCGGCCACCCTCGCCCCGGCGAACGCGCAGACCACGCTGCTGAACGTCAGCTATGACGTCATGCGCGACTTCTACAAGGATCTGAATCCGGCGTTTGCCAAGTACTGGAAGGACAAGACCGGCGAGACAGTCGTCATCAATACCAGTCATGGCGGCTCAAGCCGCCAGGCACGCGCGGTGGCTGACGGGCTGGAAGCGGATGTGATCTCCATGAACCAGTCCACGGATATCGATCTGCTCGCGCAGCGCGGCGGACTGGTGCCCATAGACTGGGCCAAGCGGCTGCCCAATGCCTCGGTGCCCTTCACCGGCGCCACAGTGTTCTTGGTGCGCAAGGGCAACCCCAAGGGCATTCGCGACTGGAACGATCTGGTCAAGCAAGGCGTGCAAGTCATCGTGCCCAACCCCAAGACATCGGGCAACGGCCGCTACACCTACCTGAGCGCCTGGCTGTATGCGCAGCGGCAGCCGGGCGGCAATGACGCCAAGGCCAGGGACTTTGTTGCCGCGCTGTTCAAGAACGTTCCGGTGCTGGACACCGGGGGGCGCGGCGCCACGAGCACTTTCATTCAGCGGAACATCGGCGATGTGCTTGTGACGTTCGAGCAGGAGGCCGAGTTGATCGCGCGCGAGTTCG
>DASSQC010000030.1:0-3493 GCA_035702705.1 Burkholderiaceae bacterium
CCTGTATGACCTGCGTGCCGTGCGCGTGCTGGTCGACGACATTCGCGGCTGCTACACGGCGCTGGGCATCGTGCACCAGCGCTGGACGCCGATCCCCAAGGAGTTCGACGACTACATCGCCCGGCCCAAGCCCAATGGCTACCAGAGCCTGCACACGGTGGTGGTCATGGAAGACGGCCGACCGTTGGAAGTCCAGATCCGCACGCGCGACATGCATCGCGCGGCCGAGTTCGGCGTGGCGGCGCACTGGCGCTACAAGGAAGGCGCAACCGGCGCACACATCAGCGAGCGCGACCAGCGCATTGCCTGGCTGCGGCAGCTGCTGGCCTGGAAGCAGGACGTCACCGAGGCGATTGCCGACGAGCACTGGCAGGTCGATGCCGATGAGCACATCTACGTCATGACCCCGGCCGGCCGCGTGGTCGAGCTGCCGGCCGGTGCCACGCCGATCGACTTCGCCTACTACGTGCACAGCGATCTGGGGCACCGTTGCCGTGGCGCCAAGGTGGACGGCGCCATGGTGCCGCTGACCACACCCCTGACCACCGGCCAGACGGTGGAGATCATTGCCGACAAGAAGCTGGATGCCGGTCCGTCGCGCGACTGGCTCAACGCCGAGCTGGGCTACCTCGCGAGTCCGCGTTCGCGGTCCAAGGTGCGCGCCTGGTTCAACGCCAGGGAGCTTGAAGAGGCCCAGGCGGCGGGACGCGCGCTGGTGGAGAAGGAGCTCGCGCGACTGGGCAAGACGGCCATCAACCTGCATGAACTGGCCAGCCGCATGGGCTTCGAGAAGCCGGACGACCTGTGGGTCGCGGCCAGCAAGCCCGACTTTCATGCTCGATCGATCGAGGCGGCCTTTGAAACGCCCCGGGAAGACGATCCGGATGCGGCGATCAAGGCGCGCCTGGAGGGCTTGTCCGAGGCGCGCAAGGCCACCAGGAGCTCGGTGCTGGTGGTCGGGGTGGATGTGATGACGCAGCTGGCGCGCTGCTGCCGCCCGGCACCGCCTGACGAGATTGCCGGCTTCATCACGCGGGGCAAGGGCGTGTCGATCCACCGCACGAGCTGCTCGAACTTCCGCAATCTGCAGCGCAAGGATGCCGACCGCGTGATCGAGTGCGCCTGGGGCAACCAGGCAGATGCGAGCTACGCCGCCGACGTGCGCGTGCTGGCGGCCGACCGCCAGGGCCTGCTGCGCGACATTTCCGAGGTGTTTGCACGCGAGCGCATCAACGTCACGGCCGTCAATACCCAGAGCAGCCGTGGACAGGCGCGCATGCTGTTCACCGTGCAGATCGCCAGTGGCGGCCAGCTCGACAAGGCTCTGCTGGCGGTGGCCGAGATCAAGGGCGTCATCGAGGCGCGGCGCCGTTAGGCGCCAGCGCAGTTCCTGCAGGGCTCAAGCGACGCCAAAGTGCCTGGCATAGCGTGCAGGCAGGGCCTTGAGGTCGAAGAGCATCGGGAAGTCGGCGGTGTTGAACTCGGCATCCCAGGCCGGCATGCCGATCAGCTGCGCACCGAGCTTGCGGTAGCCGGCAATCAGCGGCGGCACGATGCCGTTGGTCGGTACCGTCTGGGCGGTGCTGCGCTCCAGGGGCACCGGAAAGCGCGTGATCGGAAAGACCTCGTTCATCTCATCGATGCCGGCACTGCCGAACTGCTGGCCACCCAGCGCCGCCCAGGTGGCGCGGGCGTTGCCGCCGCCATCTGCCAGGCTCACGCTGGCGCAGCCGATGGCGTAGCGCAGGTTGCGGGCCTTCATGTAGCGCGCCAGACCGCTCCACAGCGCCAGCAGCGTGGCGGTGTTGCGGTAGTCGGGGTGGACGCAGGTACGGCCGAACTCCACCAGCTGTGGCGCCAGACGGGCCAGACGCGTGACGAAGAACTGCTCGCTCATGTAGCAGGCGCCGACCGATGCAGCCGTGGGCATCGGCAGCATGCGATAGCAGCCGATCACGCGCTGCGTGGCCGGGTCGATGGCAATCAGGTGATCGCACCAGCCATCGTAGGGATCGATATCCAGGCCTGGAACCGGCGTGGCCAGGCGTGCGCCGTATTCGCTGGCAAATACATCAAAGCGCAGGCGCTGCGCGGCCGTGAGTTCGGCTTGCGTCTCGGCCAGTCGCACGATCGGCAGGCCTGCGTCGGCGCTCTGCGCAGCAGGCGCCTTGAGCAGCGCGGCGCGCGAGCGGGGGACGGCGTCCGGCGCCTCAGCGCTGGCCGGACGAATGGCGGCATGCAGATCGATCATTGCTGGGCATCTCCCATTACTGGTTTCGTGTTCTTCCAGTGGGAGAATCGCCGCAGCCGGTGACGCCGACGTTGCGTGCCTGTGTCATGGCGATGAAGCTGAACCGCGTTGCGCAAGCCGCCGCAGTCCGGCGCTTCGGACCCGTCCGCCAAAGGTGTGCTATAGTCCTGCTTTCTGCGGCTGTAGCTCAGTTGGATAGAGTACTTGGCTACGAACCAAGGGGTCGTGGGTTCGAATCCTGCCAGCCGCGCCAAACCCAAAGCAAAGGGGCCACTCCAGTGGCCCCTTTGCTTTGGGTTTGTCATTTCTGCGGGCTCCGAATCAGTCACCGCCTTGCCCGAACCGATCCGCCGGACCGTTCCGGGTCCGCGCAGGCGCAAAGCCCGAAGGACCGAAGTTGCACAGGCTGTCTGGCACCTGAGCCATCCTGCCAGCCGCGCGCCGCGGTGCGGCCTGTGCACGCGCTGAGCACTAAAAGCGCTCAAACGCAAACCCGGCCGCCCCCCAGCCATCCAGCCCGCCCGCAAGGGGCCGCACCTGCTTGAAGCCGCGGTCGACCAGCAGCTTGGCGACCTTGGCGGCGGAGGCGTCATTCGGACAATTGCAGTACAGAACGATGTCGCGGTCTCGCGGCAGATCCTTGAGGGTGTGCTCGACCTCGCTGGGGTCCATGATGATGGCGCCGGGGATCTTGCGCGGATCGGCCTGCCGGCCGGCAGCGGTACGCACATCGGCGATCAGCAGGCCGCCCTCCTCGTTCAGGCGCCGATACACCTCGGTGGGTGTGACGCGCGCCATGCCGATGCGCCGGATGAAGCGCTGGCGCTGGATCAGCCGCCACGCCACAAAGATCGCCGCGAGCATGGCAAAGACCTTGAGCACGGTCAGCCCATGCTCGGCCAGCAGCGCAATGGCCTGATCGATCTGGTCGCCGAACAACGCACCCAGACCGAGACCGGCCCCGGCATAGGCGGCCGCGCCCAGGGTGTTGGCCGACAAAAAGCGCAGGCTGCCCATGCCCAGCGCACCGGCCACAGGCGCAGCCACCGTGGCAAAGCCTGGCAGAAACTTGCCTGCAACCAGCGACGCAGCGCCCCAGCGGCTGAGCGTGATTTCGGTCTGGCGCACGCAGCTGTCAGGCGACAGACTGAGCTTGCACAGCACGCGCAGCGCGCGATAGCCCCAGTGCCTGCCAATCGCAAACCACAAGGTGTCGGCCAGCACCGAACCTGCGGTCGCTGC
>DASSQC010000031.1:0-12581 GCA_035702705.1 Burkholderiaceae bacterium
GGCACTGGTCACGGGTGTCAACGCGCGCTTAGTTGGCGCTTTTCCTCAGAAGATTGCCGCGCAGTCGCTCACCCCATCGCATGCTGATACCCAAACAGCCCCACGCTTCCCCCGGTATGCAGAAACACCACGTTCTCGTGCTTGCCGAAGAAGCCCTTGCCGATGAGGTCGATCAGGCCGTGCATGCCTTTGCCTGAATAGACGGGGTCGAGCAGGATGCCTTCGGTCTGGGCGACCTGCGTGAGCGCGGACCACATGCCGGGGGTGGGCAGGCCGTAGCCGGGGCCGACGTAGTCGCAGTTGGCGCGCACATCGTCGCGCTTGACGACGCCGGGTGCGTCCAGCAGGTGGGCGGTGCGTTCGGCCAGGTCGAAGACCTTGGCCTCCTGGGCCTCGCGCGCGGCGCGCACACCGATGCCCAGCACCGGAATGCCGCTGTTCAGGGCCTGCAGGCCGGCCACCAGCCCCGCCTGGGTACCCGCGCTGCCGGTGGCGTGGACCAGCCAGTCGATGCGCAGGCCCATGTCATTGGCCTGGGCGAGCAATTCCAGCGCGCAGTTCACATAGCCCAGCGCACCCACGGGGTTGGAGCCGCCACCGGGGATGAGGTAGGGCTTGCCGCCCGCGGCGCGCACCTTCTCTCCGGCTGCGGCCAGGGCGGCGTCCATGTTGGTGCCGGCGGGCACATGCTCATACGTGGCACCGAGCACGCGATCCAGCAGGACGTTGCCGCCCTCGCGGTAGTCGCTGCTTGCAATGCCGGTGCGGTCTTCCAGCACCAGGTGGCACTTCAGGCCCAGGAAGGCGGCGGCCGCGGCGGTCTGGCGGGCGTGGTTGGACTGGGTGGCGCCGTGGGTGAGCACGGTGTCTGCGCCCTGGGCCACGGCCTCGGCCATGAGCCATTCGAGCTTGCGGGTCTTGTTGCCGCCGCTGGCCAGACCCGTGCAGTCGTCACGCTTGATCCAGAGCTTGGGCCCACCCAGGGCGGCGGACAGGCGCTCCATGGGTTCCAGCGGCGTGGGGAAGTGGCCGAGGCGGATGCGGGGGAAGCGGGCGAGGTGCATGGCGGCTCCGTGCAAGTGAATGAGTAAGCAAGCTGGCGGCGAGCGTAGCGCGCAGGGCGCCGCAGATGCCGGATGCGCAACTGTGCCGTTCAGCAGACCGCTTCGCGCCCAACCGAACACGCGCCTGCATCCAAATGCGACTGCGGGCCGTAGAGGGGTGCATGGGCCAAAGATCGATCGATTCAACCGGCCCGGCACGCATCACATTCACCCCAAACCTGACCCGAAGGACGCTCTTCATGACACGCCACTCACGCCCGGGCGCACGCAAGACCCTGACACTGCAACTGAGCGCAAGCGTTGCGCTCGCGATGGGGCTGAGCCTCGCGCAAGCTGCGCAGGCACAGACCCTGCCGCGCCCCAAGAGCATGGCGCCCGACAGCGGCAAGCTGCTGGCCACGGGCGGCGTGACGCAGGTCGAAGGCGCCGGCGGTGGCGGTCTCACGCCCTGGGCGCTGATCACGAGCTACGGCACTGTGGACAGCTACGGCGCCAACGCCTTCTACACCGTGGTGCGCACCCAGGACTACAGCCTGGACTCGCGCGGTGCGGCCGTGGGCATTGCGGACCGCTTTGAACTCTCCTTTACCAACCAGCGCTTTGAGGGCAGCAAGGCGCCGCTGGACAAGCTCGTGATCCGCCAGGACGTGGTGGGCGCCAAGCTGCGCGTGGCGGGCGATGCCGTGTATGCGCAGGACAGCTGGCTGCCGCAGATTGCCGTGGGCGCCCAATACAAGCGCAACAAGGGCGTGGCCGGGCTGGAAGCGCTGGGCGTGAGCAAGGCGAGCGACCTGGGCGCCAAGCGCAACAGCGACACGGACTATTACGTCTCCGCCACCAAGATCGTGCTGGACCAGAGCCTGCTCTGGAACCTGACCCTGCGCGCCACGCGGGCCAACCAGTTCGGCCTCTTGGGCTTCGGTGGCGACCAGAAGGACCGCTACGAAGTGATGCCCGAGGCCTCGGTGGCCTACCTGATCAACCGCCAGGTGGCGGCGGGTGTGGAGTACCGCGCCAAGCCGCGCAACCTGGGGCTGGACAAGGAGAAGGACGCCTACGACGCCTTCGTGGCCTGGTTCCCGAACCGCAACGTGTCCGTGACGGCCGCCTACGTGAACCTGGGCGACATCACGGTGCTGAACCCCACGCGCCAGAAGGGCTGGTACCTCTCGGCCCAGGTGGGTTTCTGAGGCCCCGCGCCCGCTCCAGCCACACCCCATTCGCATTCACTGACATCAAGGACGCATCATGACCTTCTTCGCTTCTGAATCCGCCCTGCTGCGCACCGCCCGCCTGGTGGTGGCGAGCCTGATCCTGGCCAGCGCCGCGCTGGCCGCCGGCGCGGCCCGCGCGGACGACACGCTGTTCCAGCAACTGGGCGGCAAGCCCGGCATTGCCACCTTCACCAACACCTTCGTGCAGCGCATCAGCGAAGACCCGCGCATCAAGGACTTCTTTGCCGACACCGACCTGCAGCGCCTGAGCCTGCTGCTCGCCGAGCAGTTCTGCGACCTGTCCGGCGGCCCCTGCCAATACAAAGGGCGCGACATGCGCGAGGCCCACCGGAACATGGGCGTGCGCAGCGCCCACTTCAACGCCCTGGCCGAGAACCTGCAGATCGCCATGGAACAGCATGGCGTACCCAGCCGCGCCGCGCTCAAGCTCGTGGCCCTGCTGGCACCGATGCACGGCGATGTGGTCCGCCCGGCAGTCGGTCCGATGGCCGGCCGAGCGGCGGCGCAGTAAGGTCAGGCGCTGATTCGCTCAGGGAGATGCAAGATGATTCGAACAGGCATGCGCGCGCTGGGGCTGATGGCGGCGCTGTGGATGGCCGCGGGGGCAGCCCAGGCCGGCGCCATCGTTGCCAAGGTGCTCGACAAGGCCGGCAAGCCGATGAGCGATGCCGTGATCTACGCCGTGCCCATCGGCGCGCCTGTTCCTGCCTATGCGGCACCGGCCCAGCCCGTGCAGGTGGTGCAGGAAGACATGGAGTTCAAACCCTACGTGACCGTGGTGCGCACCGGCACGCCCGTGTCCTTCGTGAACAAGGACCCGCATGAGCACCACATCAAGAGCTTCGGGCCGGCCAAGGAGTTCGAGTTCAAGATCAGCACGGGGAGCCCGCCGCCCATCGTGTTCGACCGTGCCGGCAACAGCGTGGTGGTCTGCTACCTGCATGGCTGGATGCGCGCCCATGTGCACACGGTGGACACGCCCTGGTTTGCGGTGAGCGGCGCGGACGGCCTGGTGCGCATTGCCAACGTGCCGAATGGCGACTACGAGCTGCGCGCCTGGCACCCGGACACCCTCGCCCCGCCGCTGGTGATGAAGCTCAAGGTCAGCGAAGTGACGCCGCTGCAGGACGTGAAGTTCGAGCACCTGCCGCGCAAGCGCCGCAGCAAGCCGAGCCAGACCGGGTATCAGGGCGAATGAGGCGCGGGCATCCTGTGCGGCCGCCAGGCTGACTGATTTTGGCCGAAATCAAGCTTTACTGAAGAACAAATAACCGGCTTTTCGCTTGCCAGATGCGCGACAAGACGGTTTTTCCTCACTACGCTTTTCGTGTCCGAAAACGGTTTATACAGCCCGTCCTACTTGCCGCTGCGCGCAGCGCGGGCGCCCTTGGCCGCGGGCCGTGGGGCCTGCGCCACCGCCAGCATGCGCGCCAGATACTGCCCGGTGTAGCTGGCCGGGTTGGCGGCCACGTCTTCCGGCGTGCCCTGGGCGACGATCTGCCCGCCCCCTGCGCCCCCCTCGGGGCCGAGGTCGATGACCCAGTCCGCCGTCTTGATCACGTCCAGGTTGTGCTCGATCACCACCACCGTGTTGCCATGGTCGCGCAGCTGGTGGATGACCTTGAGCAGCTGCGCAATGTCGTGGAAGTGCAGGCCGGTGGTGGGCTCGTCGAGCACGTAGAGCGTGCGGCCGGTGTCGCGCTTGGAGAGCTCCAGGCTGAGCTTGACACGCTGCGCCTCGCCGCCTGAGAGCGTGGTGGCGCTCTGGCCCAGGCGGATGTAACCCAGGCCCACGTCGATCAGGGTCTGGAGCTTGCGCGCCACGGCCGGCACGGCGCTGAAGTAGTCGAGCGCCTCGCTCACGGTCATGTCCAGCACATCGGCAATGTTCTTGCCGCGGTACATGATCTCGAGCGTCTCGCGGTTGTAGCGGCGGCCCTGGCAGACGTCGCAGGGCACGTACATGTCCGGCAGGAAGTGCATCTCCACCTTGACCACACCGTCGCCCTGGCAGGCCTCGCAGCGGCCGCCCTTGACGTTGAAGGAGAAGCGCCCGGCCTCATAGCCGCGCGCCTTGGCCTCCGGCACGCCGGCAAACAGCTCGCGCATGGGGCCGAACAGGCCGGTGTAGGTGGCCGGGTTGGAGCGCGGCGTGCGGCCGATCGGGCTCTGGTCGACGTTGATGACCTTGTCGAAGTGCTCCAGACCCTGCACGTCCTCGTAGGGCGCGGGTTCGTCATGGCTGCCGTAGAGCTTGCGCGCGGCAATGCGGTAGAGCGTGTCATTGACCAGCGTGCTCTTGCCGCCGCCCGATACGCCCGTGACGCAGACCAGCAGACCCACGGGCACCTCGAGCGTGACGCGCTTGAGGTTGTTGCCGTGGGCACCGGTGATGACGAGCGCGGCTTCTCCGCGCGGGGTGCGCTGCTTTGGAATCTCGATCCTGAGCGCCTGCGCGAGGTACTTGCCGGTGATGGACTCCGCCGAGGCTTCCACCTCGCTCGGCGTGCCCTGGACCAGCACCTTGCCGCCGAGCTCGCCCGCGCCGGGGCCCAGATCGATCACATGATCGGCCTGGCGGATCATGTCCTCGTCGTGCTCGACCACGAGCACGGTGTTGCCCAGATCGCGCAGATGCTTGAGCGTGCCGATCAGGCGGTCGTTGTCGCGCTGGTGCAGGCCGATGCTGGGCTCATCAAGCACATACATCACGCCCGTCAGGCCACTGCCGATCTGGCTGGCCAGACGGATGCGCTGGCTCTCGCCGCCTGACAAGGTATCTGCGCTGCGGTCCAGGCTCAGGTAACTGAGGCCCACGTCGTTGAGGAACTTCAGCCGGGTGGCGATCTCCTTGATGATGCGCTCGGCCACCTCGCGCTTGTTGCCTGTGAGCTTGAGGTGTTCGAACCAGTGCTGGCAGTCCGCCAGCGTCATGCCGCCCACCTCGTAGATGGGGCGCTGGTCGCGCTTAGCGCCCACCTTCACGTGCCGCGCCGCCGGGTTCAGGCGTGTGCCGTGGCAGGCCTCGCAGGGCTTGCTGTTGATGTACTTGGCGAGCTCCTCGCGCACGGCGGCGGAATCCGTTTCGCGGTAGCGGCGCTGCAGGTTGTTGATGATGCCTTCGAAGGGGTGCGTGCTGGTGCGCGGCCGGCCGCGCTCGTCGATGTGGGTGAAGACGATGTTGTCCTCGCCGCTGCCGTAGAGCACCACCTTCTGAACATGGGCGGGCAGATCCTCGAAGGCGGTGTCCGGGTCGAAGTCGTAGTGCGCCGCCAGACTCGTGATCATCTGGAAGTAGAAGGGGTTGCGGCGGTCCCAGCTGCGGATCGCGCCCGTGGCCAGCGACAGCGACGGAAAGGCCACCACGCGCTTCTCGTCGAAGTACTGCACCACGCCCAGGCCGTCGCAGGTGGGGCAGGCGCCGACCGGGTTGTTGAAGGAGAACAGGCGTGGCTCCAGCTCGGCCAGGCTCCAGCCGCACACCGGGCAGGCGAACTTGCTGGAGAACACGGTCTCCTCGTTGCTCTCCATGTCGATCAGCAGGGCGCGGCCTTCGGCCAGACGCAAAGCCGTCTCGAAGCTCTCGGCCAGGCGCTGCTTCGCATCCGCACGCACCTTGAGGCGGTCGATCACCACATCAATGGAGTGCTTGAGCTTCTTGTCGAGCTTGGGCAGGTCATCGAACTCGTAGATCTTCGCCACGCCGTCGCCGGTCTTGAGGCGAAAGCGCACATAGCCCTGGCCCTGCCACTGGGCAAAGAGGTCGCTGTGCTCGCCCTTGCGGTCGGTCACCACCGGAGCAAGGATCATGACCTTGCTGTCCTCGGGCAGCGCGAGCACGTGGTCCACCATCTGGCTCACGCTCATGGCTTCGAGCGCATGGTCTGGATGGTCCGGGCAATAGGGCGTGCCCACGCGGGCGTAGAGCAGACGCAGGTAGTCGTGGATCTCGGTCACCGTGCCCACGGTGGAGCGCGGGTTGTGGCTGGTGGCCTTCTGCTCGATCGAGATGGCCGGTGACAGGCCCTCGATGTGGTCCACATCCGGCTTCTCCATCAGCTGCAGGAACTGCCGGGCGTAGGCCGACAGGCTCTCGACGTAGCGGCGCTGGCCCTCGGCATAGAGCGTGTCGAAGGCCAGCGAGCTCTTGCCGCTGCCCGACAGACCCGTGATCACCGTCAGCGCATTGCGCGGGATGTCGAGGTTGATGTTCTTGAGATTGTGGGTGCGTGCACCACGCACCTTGATGGAATCCATGCCCAAAGCCGTTCCTGCCGATCTGGCTGTTTCTGCACACACAGGGCCCGGCGACTGCACGCCGCAGCGCCCGGGCCGGCCCCGCCTGGCCGGGCGCACATGAGGCGACGCTCGGCCGCGAGGGCAACCCACTATTATCCCGCCTCTGGCTTGCCCGATCGACTGCGGCGGGTTGCCATCTCTCCTACAGCACCCTTTCCCGAAACACCCCCCGCCCATGGCCGTCATGACTCCCGCCGAACGCCGGGCCAGCGCCAGTCTGGCCGGTCTGTTCGGGTTGCGCATGCTCGGCCTGTTTCTCGTGCTGCCGGTGTTTGCGCTGGAGGCGGCACGCTACCCCGGCGGCAATGACGCCGCACTCGTGGGCATCGCGCTGGGCGTCTACGGCCTGGCGCAGGCGCTGCTGCAGATTCCGGTGGGGCTGGCGAGCGACCGTTTCGGCCGCAAGCCGGTCATTGCCCTGGGCCTGGCGGTGTTCGCAGCAGGCAGCTTTCTCGCCGCCTGGGCGCCCGACATCGAGTGGCTGATTGCCGGGCGCGCGCTGCAAGGTGCGGGCGCCATCTCTGCCGCGGTGAGCGCCCTGCTCGCCGACCAGACGCGCGACGAAGTGCGCACCAAGGCCATGGCCCTGATCGGCGCGTCCATCGGCCTGTCCTTCACGCTGTCGCTGGTGATCGCGCCCTGGATGGCCGGCAGCATGGGCCTGCGCGGCATCCTCGCCACCACGGGTGCGCTGGCCCTGCTGGGCATCGTGGTGCTGTATGTGGTCACGCCGCCGGCGCCGGTACGCGATGCGGCGGCCGAGGCGCGGGCCGGCAGCGCGCTGAACCGTCTGGGTCAGGCGGCGCGCGATGCGCTCTTCAACCCGGCCATGCGTCGCCTCTACATCGGCGTGTTCTGCCTGTATGCCGCGCAGCTGGCCATGTGGGTGGCCGTGCCCGGCATGCTGGTGGCCGCCGGCCTGGCCAAGGCCGACCACTGGCAGCTGTATCTGCCCGCGGTCATTGAATCCTTTGCAGCCATGGCGGCGCTGCTGTTCCGCATGGAGCGGCTGGGCTATCTGCGCGCGGCGTTTCTGGGCGCGATCGGCCTGCTGCTGATTGCCCTGGTGGGCCTGGCGCTGACGGCGCGCCTGGCTGCCGGCACGGACACGCTGTGGCTGCTGGGTGCCTGCATGTTCGTGCTGTTCACAGCCTTCAACATGCTGGAGGCAGCACAGCCGTCCATGGTCTCGCGCATGGCGTCGAGCGCCGGTCGGGGTGCGGCACTCGGCCTGTACAACACCCTGCAATCCCTGGGCATGTTCGTGGGTGGCGCTGCGGGCGGTCTGCTGCTCAAGGCGAGCAGCGCAACGGTCGTGTTCGGCTTTGCCGGTGCACTGTCCCTGCTGTGGCTGCTGGTGGCCTGGGGCATGCCCGCCCAGCCTGCCGGCGGGCGCCACACCCCGGAGCCAGCCCCTGAGGCAAAATCTCCCGGTTCAACCGATTCCACCGAGGCACCTGCATATGGCATCCGTCAATAAAGTCATCATCGTCGGCAACCTGGGCCGCGACCCCGAAGTCCGCTACACGCCCGACGGCTCGGCCATCACCAAGGTGTCGCTGGCCACTACAAGCAAGTACAAGAACAAGGCCGGTGAAATGGTCGAGGAAACCGAGTGGCACCGCGTCACCTTCTTCGGCCGCCTGGCCGAGATCGCCGGCGAATACCTGAAGAAGGGCCGCTCGGTCTATGTGGAAGGCCGCCTGAAGACCAGCAAGTACACCGACAAGGACGGTGTGGAGAAGTACTCCACCGACATCATCGCCAACGAGATGCAGATGCTCGGCAGCCGTGACTCCGGCTCTTCTGAGGGCGGGGACGATGGGTTCCAGCAGTCCGCGAAGCCGACCCAGCAGGCCCGGCCGGCAGCCAAGAAGCCCGCCAGCCTCGCCGACATGGACGACGACATTCCGTTCTGATGCTGACCTGACCCGCATGAAAAAAGCCCGCTGAGCAGCTCAGCGGGCTTTTTCTTTGGACCTGCTGCGCTTGACGTTCAGTGCGCGAGGATCTTGGACAGGAAGTACTTGGCGCGGTCCGAGCGCTCCTCCGGCTTGTCGAAGAAGTCGTCCTTGGGGCAGTCCTCGACGATGCGCCCCTGGTCCATGAAGATCACGCGGTGGCTGACCTTGCGGGCAAAGCCCATCTCGTGAGTCACGCACATCATGGTCATGCCTTCCTTGGCCAGGTCCACCATGACGTCCAGCACCTCACCCACCATCTCGGGGTCGAGTGCCGAGGTGGGTTCGTCGAACAGCATGACGATCGGATCCATCGACAGGGCCCGCGCAATGGCCACGCGCTGCTGCTGGCCACCGGAGAGCTGACCAGGGAACTTGTCCTTGTGCGCGATCAGGCCCACGCGGTCCAGATACTTCAGGCCCTTCTCGCGCGCTTCGTCCTTGCTGCGGTTGAGCACCTTGACCTGACCGAGCATGAGGTTCTCGGTCACGGACAGATGCGGGAAGAGCTCGAAGTGCTGGAACACCATGCCCACGCGGCTGCGCAGCTTGGGCAGGTTGGTGGCCTTGTCATGCACCGCCGCGCCATCGACATAGATCTCGCCCTTCTGGAAGGGCTCGAGGGCATTGACGGTCTTGATGAGGGTGGACTTGCCCGAACCCGAAGGCCCGCACACCACCACCACCTCGCCCTTCTTGACGCTGGTGGTGCAGTCGGTCAGCACCTGGAAGCTGCCGTACCACTTGGAAACGTTCTTGATTTCGATCATGTGAGTCCCCGGGCTTCAGCGAATGATGGCGATTCTCTTCTGCAGCTGCTTGACGAGCAGCGACAGGCCGAAGCAGATGATGAAGTAGACGACGGCCACGGCGATGTACATCTCCAGCGGACGACCGTCGCGCGTGGCGATGAACTGCGCCATGCCGAAGAAGTCCTTGATGGAGAGCACCGAGACCAGCGAGACGTCCTGGAACAGGATGATGGTCTGCGTGAGCAGCACCGGCAGCATGTTGCGGAAGGCCTGCGGCAGGATCACGGTGCCCATCATCTGCCAGTAGTTCAGGCCGATGGCATAGCCGGCGTAGGTCTGCCCCTTGGGGATGGACTGGATGCCGGCACGCATGATTTCGCAGAAGTAGCAGGCCTCGAACATGATGAAGGTGATCAGGCAGCTCCAGAACGCCCCCACCGGCACCGGCTTGAGCGTCTCGCCAAACAGCAGGTGATTGAAGTAGCCCAGCACATAGGGCACGAGGAAGTAGAACCAGAAGATCACCAGCAGCAGCGGAATGGAGCGCAGCCCGTTCACATAGGCACCCGCCAGCCAGGCCACCGGCTTGATGCTCGACAAGCGCCCCATGGCCAGCAGGGTGCCGAAGATCACGCCGCCGACGGCGGAGTAGATCGTCACCTTGATCGTGAACCACAGGCCCTCCTGCAGCAGGGGCCAGACACGCTGGATGACTTCGAAGTCGAATCCTTGCATGGCACCCTCCTCAGTGGCCGCCACCGCCGCCCGCGGCAATGAAGCCGGGGACGCGGGTGAGGCGTTCGATGGTGCGCATCAGCAGGATCACGCAGCCGTTGACCACCAGATAGATGACCGTGGCGGCGGTGAAGGCCTCGAAGACCTGGAAGGTGAACTCCTGCATCGAGCGGGCAGCGCCCATGAGTTCCACCACGGCAATCGTGAAGGCCACCGAGCTGTTCTTGATGATGTTCAGGAACTCGCTGGTCAGCGGCGGGATGACGATCCGTCCGGCCATGGGCAGCAGCACGTAGCGGTAGGTCTGCGGGAGCGTGAGCCCGAGCGCAGTACTGGCCATGTTCTGACCGCGGGGCAGCGACTGGATGCCGGCCTTGACCTGTTCGGCCACACGCGCCGAAGTGAACAGGCCCAGACAGACGATGGCTGCGACCACGCTGTACTGCGGCCAGGCCTTGATTGCCGAGCCCAACGCAGTAGGCAGCAACTCCGGCACCACGTAGAACCACAGGAACATCTGCACCAGCAACGGGATGTTCCGAAACAGCTCCACCCAGGCATTGCCAAACCACACCAGCGGCTTGACAGGGGTGGTGCGTATCACACCGATGATCGCACCCAGCACAAGGGCCACGACCCAGGCCGTAAGGGCGACAGTGAGCGTCCACCCCAGGCCATTGATGAGCGTCTGCCAGTAGGTGTATTGCCCATCGGGCGACACCTCACCGAGGATGCTCCAGTTCCAGTTGTACATCCGTCCTCCCTGCAATTGCACCGCGTCGGGTGGGGGCTTGAATTGCCGACGACGCGGCCGCCTGGCGCCCATCCACCCTCAGGTCAAACCCGAACTAGCGTAGCCCGATGCGCTCCACGCGGCACGCGTCATGCACAAAAAAACGGCGCGGAGCACAAGGTTCCGCGCCGCTTTCGGCTCGCGCAAGCCTGATCGATGATCAGCGCTTCTTCATCGTCGACTTCTGGGCTTCAGGCACGGCAGCGTAAGCAGCCGGGTCACCCGAGTTGGTCGGCTTGGCGATGACCTGCTTGAGCTCGGCGCTCATCGGGATGCCCAGATTCACGTTCTTGGGCGGAATCGGGCTCTGGAACCACTTGGCATAGAGCTTGTTGATGTCGCCCGAGGTGAACACGCGCTTGATGGCTTCGTCGACCACGGCCTGGAATTGCGGGTCATCCTTGCGCAGCATGATGCCGTAGGGCTCCACGGACAGTGCTTCGCTGCTGATTTCCCAGTCGGCCGGGGTCTTGCTGTTGGCAGCCAGGCCGGCCAGCAGGATGTCGTCCATGGCAAAGGCGGCGGCACGGCCGGTCTCGACCATCAGGAAGGAGTCGGAGTGGTCCTTGCCGGTGAGGATGGTCATGCCGAGCTGGCGGTCGTTGTTCAGCGCCGTGATCTGGCGCAGGTTGGACGTACCGGCGGTGGACACGATGGTCTTGCCCTTCATGTCGGCCAGCACCTTCACGCCCGAGCCCTTCTTGTAGAGCAGGCGGTTGGCCGTGACGAAGGTCGTGGGCGCAAAGCTCACCTGCTTCTGGCGATCCAGGTTGTTGGTGGTGGAGCCGCACTCCAGGTCGATCGTGCCGTTGGCCATCAGCGGAATGCGGGTGGCCGAGGTCACCGGCTGGTAGGTGCGCTGCATGCTGGTCAGACCCAGCTTGCGCTGCACGGCGCTGGCGATGCGATCGCACAGCTCGACCGAGTAGCCGATGTAGTTCTTGTTGTCATCCAGGTAGGAGAAGGGGATGGATGCATCACGCACGCCAATCACGATCCGACCCGAATCCTTGACCTTCTTGAGCGTGCCGGTCAGTTCCTGTGCCTGTGCCGATACGTTGAATCCCAAGGCCAGAGCACCCATCAGCGATGCCAGAACCAGCTTTTTCATACCGTCTCCAAAATGCGGCCCAAAGTGATATTGCTGCCCATCCCGCCGCGACGAGGACGCAAGCAGCTATCCGGATCACCCGCTGGGAATTCCCTGCCCAGGGGCATGCTTGCCGAGTGTACGGGCAAGCCCAAACGGCCCGCGCGCAGCGCGACGTCCGGACTAACCCCACAAGACCGATGACCACGCGAGAACGTGCCCGCGTGCCCCTGTGCACAAAACATGCCAGAGGTCTGTAGCGACCGGTTCGGCGCGAACCGCCTGCAGGGCGGTTCGCTGGGCCTGATCATGGACTCTCGTGGAGTCCGCGAGATCAGGGATACAGGCCGCGCTGTTCGCGCGCCTGCAGGATGCGACTGCACGCGACGATGAATGCCGCCGTGCGCAGGGACACACTCTTCTCTTCACCCACCTGCCACACGGCAGCGAAGGCACCACGCATGATGCGGGTCAGGCGCTCATTGATCTCTTCTTCGGTCCAGAAGAAGCTCGAGAAGTCCTGCACCCACTCGAAATAGCTCACCGTCACGCCGCCGGCGTTGGCAATCACGTCCGGCACCACAATGACGCCCGCGTCACGCAGGATGTCATCGGCCGCTGGCGTCGTCGGGCCGTTGGCACCTTCGAGGAC
>DASSQC010000032.1:0-2593 GCA_035702705.1 Burkholderiaceae bacterium
GGCGCATCGCACCTTCGGCTGAACATGAACACACCCTCCGGCACGCATCCGATCCTGCGGCCCTTCATCACCGGGCTGATTGCCGCCCTGCCCCTGGTGGCCACGGTGGGGGTCTTCATCTTCCTGGCGCGCCTGCTGTACGAATGGCTCGGCCCGCAGAGCCTGGTGGGCCAGGCCGTGATCGCCCTGGGCTTTGGCGTGTCGGGCTCCGAGGTGGTGGGCTATCTGCTCGGGGTGGGCATCCTGATGGTGGCCATCTATCTGCTCGGTCTGCTGGTGGAAGCCGGCCTGCAGCGCGGCCTGGCCCGGCTGCTCACGAGCGTGGTGCAGCGCATTCCGCTGGTACGCAGCGTGTATGACCTGATCCACCGCTTCGTGGGCCTGATGGCGCAGCGCGACGAGGCCGGCCTGAAGGCCATGAGCCCGGTGTGGGTGCACTTCGGCGGCGAGGGCGGCAAGGATGGGGCGGGCGCGGTGGCCGTGCTGGCCCTGCTGTCCTGCCCGCAGCCGGTACGCATGGGCGAATTTGACTACCACGCCGTGATCGTGCCGACCGCGCCTGTGCCAGTGGGCGGCGGGCTGCTGTATGTGCCGGTGAGCTGGGTCAAGCCGGCAGACATCGGCATGGAGGCGCTGACCAGTCTGTATGTCTCGATGGGGGTGACCAGCCCGCAGTACCTGCCCAGCGCGCCGAGCAAACCCGCGGCATGACATGCACCGCTCGTTCTCAGACCCGGAAACACCCCAAGACCCGCTTGCCACAAGCGGATACCGGGGCATGGCCAGTTTCAACGTTTCATTGAAAAAGATCTCTTTTCTGGATCGCTTATCAAAAATCATTTGAAAATGAACACAACCCCCTACCCCCACCTGCTGAGCCCGCTGGACCTCGGATTCACCACGCTGAAGAACCGGGTGCTCATGGGCTCCATGCACACCGGCCTCGAAGACGGCAACCAGTTCGACAAGCTGGCGGCCTACTTTGCCGAGCGCGCCCGGGGCGGCGTGGGGCTCATGGTCACCGGCGGCTTTGCCCCCAACATCGAAGGCTGGGTCAAGCCCTTTGCCGGGCGCCTGGCCACGAGCCGCGCCGCGCGGCGCCACAAGATCGTGACTGACGCCGTGCACACCGAGGGCGGCAAGATCGCCCTGCAGATCCTGCATGCCGGCCGCTATGCCTACCACCCGCTGGCAGTCGCCCCTTCGCGCATCCAGAGCCCGATCACGCCCTTCACGCCGCGCGAGCTGTCGGCGCGCGGCATCGAGCGCCAGATCCGTGCCTTCGTGCGCTGCGCTGTGCTGGCGCGCGAGGCCGGCTACGACGGCGTGGAGATCATGGGCAGCGAGGGCTACTTCATCAACGAGTTCCTCGTCACGCACACCAACAAGCGCACCGACGCCTGGGGCGGCAGTTATGAGAACCGCATGCGCCTGCCGGTGGAGATCGTGCGCCGCACGCGCGAGGCCGTGGGGCCGGACTTCATCATCATCTACCGTCTGTCGATGATCGACCTGATCCCGGACGGCTCCAGCTGGGAGGAAGTCGTGCAGCTCGCCAAGGCTGTGGAAGCCGCGGGCGCCACCATCATCAACACCGGCATCGGCTGGCATGAGGCGCGTGTGCCCACCATTGCCACCAGCGTGCCGCGCGGCGCCTTTGCCTGGGTCACGAAGAAGATGAAGGCGGAGGTGAAGATCCCGCTCATCACCAGCAACCGCATCAACATGCCGGAAGTGGCCGAGGAAATCCTGGCCGAGGGCTGTGCCGACATGGTGAGCATGGCCCGCCCGCTGCTGGCCGACGCCGACTTCGTCAACAAGGCCGCCGCCGGCAGGCGCGACGAGATCAACACCTGCATCGCCTGCAACCAGGCCTGCCTGGACCACACCTTCTCCAACAAGCTCTCCAGCTGCCTGGTCAATCCGCGCGCCTGCCACGAGACCGAGCTCGTCATCCGCATCGCGCCCGCCAAGAAGCGCTTTGCCGTGGTCGGTGCCGGCCCTGCAGGGCTGTCGGCAGCCATCACCCTGGCCGAGCGCGGGCATGCCGTGGACCTGTTCGATGCCGCCAGCGAGATCGGCGGCCAACTGAACATGGCCAAGCGCATCCCCGGCAAGGAAGAGTTCCACGAGATGATCCGCTACTTCGGCAAGCAGCTCGAGCTCAAGGGCGTGAACGTGAAGCTCAACACCCGGGCCGATGCGGCGATGCTCAAGGCCGGCGGCTATGCGGAGGTCATCGTGGCCACCGGCGTGGCCCCGCGCAACCCGAAGATCGCCGGGCAGGACCACCCCAAGGTGCTGAGCTACATCGACGTGCTGCGTCACGCCAAGCCGGTGGGGCAGAAGGTGGCCGTGATCGGTGCCGGCGGCATCGGCTTCGACGTGGCCGAATACCTCACACAGGACGGCCCCTCCTCCACGCTCAACCTGCACGAATGGCTTGCCGAGTGGGGCGTGGAGGACCCACAGGTCGCGCGTGGTGGGGTGAAGCGGGCCGCACCCGTCAAGGTCGCGCGCCAGGTGACACTGCTGCAGCGCAAGCAGGGCAAGTTGGGTGCGGGCCTCGGCAAGACCACTGGCTGGATCCACC